>NZ_JAKJEW010000200.1:0-232 GCF_022705245.1 Candidatus Skiveiella danica
GCGAGACCGCGGCGATGAAGGTCGATCAGCAGGAAGCCGAGCACGCCGCCGCACGCGCCGATCTGGCCGCCGCCGGACAACGTGCCGAAGCCGCCCGTGCGGTGCTGGCGCTGCAGGGCAGCCGCGGGGCCGATCAGGTACTGAAGCTGGAGGCACCGATCGACGGCGTGATCCTGCGCCGCTTCCAGGAGAGTCGCGCCGCCGTCGCCGCGTCGCAGTCGCTGCTCGAGAT
>NZ_JAKJEW010000200.1:286-518 GCF_022705245.1 Candidatus Skiveiella danica
GCGTGTTGCGCTGGGGCGGCAACGAGGATCTCGAGGCGCGCGTTGTCCGCGTCGAACCGGCCGCCTACACCAAGATCTCCGCGCTCGGCGTGGAAGAGCAGCGCACGCGCGTCATCCTCGAGTTCCTGTCGCCGCCGGAGCGATGGGCCAGCCTCGGCGACGCCTATCGCGTCGAGGTCGAGTTCCTGTTGCGCGAGGACGATGCCGTGTTGCAGGTGCCATCGAACGCGCT
>NZ_JAKJEW010000201.1:0-517 GCF_022705245.1 Candidatus Skiveiella danica
CCCAGCGACCACGCGCCGGTGGTGCTGGAATTGACACTGTAATTTGCTATTATTTTTATAGCTGCTTGCGCTTGTAAATCAAGCGCCGTAGCCGTTTTTTGCTTCATCCACACCGTCCAGGCCCAGCTCCTGGATCTTGCGCGTGATGGTGTTGCGGCCAATGCCCAGGCGCTGTGCGGCCTCCATGCGGCGACCGTGGGTGGCCGCCAGCGCGGTGCGGATCAGGCGTGACTCGAAGCGGTGCGCCAGCACATCGTTCTGGCCCGCGGCCAGCAGGCCCTGGGCTTCGCGCTCCAGGGCTTGCTCCCAGGCGGTGGCATCTGCCCCATCGACCAGCGGGTACGCAGCAAGCGGCGACGGACTGCCCGGCGGCACCGCGACGGGCCGGTGCGCCACGGCTGAAACGCCTGCCACGGGCACGGGTGCCGCCACGGCAGGCAGGGGTTCTGCCGCCGACTCCGCCACCGGCGATGTGGCCAGCAGCGGATCGGTGGTGGCGCTGGGGGCCTCCAGCACC
>NZ_JAKJEW010000202.1:0-517 GCF_022705245.1 Candidatus Skiveiella danica
GGCTGGCGGTGCTGGGGCAGTTGAGCCGCCGCCGCCGCTGACGGCGCGCAGCCTCACGCCAGAAACGTCTGCGCCAGCCGCACCCAGTAGCTGGCGCCGGTGCCCAGGCAGCGGTCGTTGAAGTCGTAGCCGGGGTTGTGCACCATGCAGCCGCCTTCGCCCGGGCCCTGGCCGGTGCCATTGCCCAGCAGCAGGTAGCTGCCCTTGCACTTTTCCAGGAAGAAGGCGAAGTCCTCGCTGCCGGTCAGCGGTGGCTGGCGGGCGAAGTCGGTGGCACCGGCGTCGTTCACCAGCACCGGGTAGCGGCGGTCGTAGTGGATCTCGGCCGTGGCGCCGTACACCGCGGCCTGGGCCAGCACCACCTCGTGGATGCGGCGCTCGAGCTGGTCGCGCACCTGGGGGCGCAGCGCGCGGATGGTCAGCTTCAGCTCGGCGGTCTCGGGGATCACGTTGAAGGTGGTGCCGGAGTGGAACGCGCCCACGGTGATGATGCCCATGTCCAGCGGCGGCACGTTGC
>NZ_JAKJEW010000203.1:0-514 GCF_022705245.1 Candidatus Skiveiella danica
CGCCTCCAGAAGGTGGTTGCGCAGCAGCGTGAAGTGCTTGGCCTCTTCCTGGGCCACCTGCAGCCAGTCGAGGTAATACCTGGGTGGCATGCCTTCAAACCGCCACATTGCGTCGAGTGCGAGGTTGATGGCGTTGAACTCAATATGGGTGATGGAGTGGATCAGTGCGGCATGACCTTCCGGAGTGAATGGCGAACGCCGTGCCACCTCTTGCGGGTGGACCAGCGCGGGCCGGGCTGGACGCCCGGGTCCTGGAGGCGGGCCTGGACGTCGATGGGTATATCGGCTTTGTCCGTCCACAAGGCCTGCGTGGCACGCACCTTTTCCGCAGGATCATTCAGGCAAAAAGCAGCAAACGCACCGGCTCGTAGTTCCATCCCTACAATTCTAGACATTGAAATAGCAAGGGCAGAACATGGCAATCTACGAACTCGACACTATTGCACCCCGCGTGGCAGACTCCGCCTGGGTAGCTGACAGCGCACAGGTGATGGGCAATGTGGAACTGGGGGAG
>NZ_JAKJEW010000204.1:0-512 GCF_022705245.1 Candidatus Skiveiella danica
CGTAACCGACCGGGAGATGAAGCGCTACTTCATGACAATTCCGGAGGCGGTGTCCCTGGTTCTGCAGGCGTCCATCCTGGGGCAGGGCGGCGAAGTCTTCGTGCTGGACATGGGTGAGCCCGTGATGATCGTGAACATTGCCGAGGAGCTGATCCGCCTCCACGGCCTGGAGCCCTACAAGGACATCGACATTCAATTTACAGGGCTGCGTCCCGGAGAGAAACTCTTCGAGGAAATCCTGACGCGAGCTGCCACGAGAAGATCTTCGTCGCCCGCAACAGCGGGAAATACACCCTGGCCGAACTGGACGGCATCCTGGCCGAGTTTTCCGCCGCGATTAAGGATTCCTCCGATGCCGGCGATGAAAACATGAAAAGGCTGCTCAGGAAATATGTGAAACATTACAACAATTAGGCCATGGGCAATGGGCAATGGGTGAGTGATGAGCGATGAGTGGAAAGAGAGGCGAGTGGCGATAGGCAATGGGCTATGGGTGAGGAATGTAGTGCGGG
>NZ_JAKJEW010000205.1:0-511 GCF_022705245.1 Candidatus Skiveiella danica
CGATCACCCTCGACGATGCGAGCGTGGGTGAGGCGATGAAGATCTACAGAGGGGGAAAGTGATGAGATGACGACGGTAGGCGTGCTGACGGGCGGAGGGGACTGCCCGGGCCTGAACGCGGTGATCCGGGCGGTCGTGCGGACCGGAGCAAGACATGGTTTTGACACGATCGGGATACGGGACGGATGGCGCGGTCTGATCGTCGGGGACGTCGAACCGCTCACCGACTACTCGGTGACGGGGATCCTCCCTAAGACCATCGATAACGACGTCGCCGCGACCGACTACACCTTCGGGTTCGATACTGCCGTCTCGATCGTCACCGAGGCGATCGATCGCCTCCACACGACGGCGGAGTCGCACCACCGGATCATGGTGGTGGAGGTGATGGGCCGGCATGCCGGGTGGATTGCGACCGTGGCCGGGATCGCGGGCGGGGCCGACCAGATCCTCATACCGGAGGTCCCGTTCGACATCGACGAGGTCGTCGGGCACCTCCGGGCGCGCTACG
>NZ_JAKJEW010000206.1:0-509 GCF_022705245.1 Candidatus Skiveiella danica
TTTCCACTTCCCGACCCGCGTAGGCGCCACCGGCGGCGCCCGCCACTGTCGCCAGCGTCTTTCCGGTGCCACCGCCAATCTGATGCCCCAGAACGCCCCCGACCACAGCGCCGCTGACCAGGCCGACGGCGCTGCCTTCCCCCTTCTTTTCCACTTGCTGCACCGCGACCACCTTGCCGCAATCGGCGCACACGGGTTTGGCCGCAACCGGCTGCCCGCTGGCCGACAACTGGGCCTTGGCCGCAGCGACGGCCTTGTCATGCTCGCTCTGGGCATCGCGTTTGCATTGCATGCGGGCTGCGGAATCGGCCTCTGCATTGCAGATTTTCTGGTCACTGGCCAGGCGCGCCTTGGCCTGTTTGAGGTCGGCGTCGTATTGCGCCTTGGGCGTCATGGCGGCCGTCGCGGCGCTGGCGGGTAGCTGGGTGGCTGTCTGGGCCTGGATTGCCGTCATCGACCCCAACATCAGGGCCACAGCGACCAAGGAGGAGAAATGTTGACGCATGGAA
>NZ_JAKJEW010000207.1:0-509 GCF_022705245.1 Candidatus Skiveiella danica
CGACGTAACGCCAACCGTCTTTGCCATGTGCAGTCGCCTGCGCCCGGTTTCACAAGAAGTGCGTGCGCACGGCGCCACCTGCGTCAGCGCCAATGACATCCGTTGGCACAAAGCCCACATCAAGTCCACCAGCCTGCTCGGCGCGGTTCTGTCACGCCAGGTCAGCGCCGACGTGAATGCTCAGGAAACCATCCTTTTTCGCGATGACACCCTGACCGAGGCGTCGTCCAGCAACGTCTGGGTTGTCAAGGATGGCGCCATCTGGGGCACTCCGCGCAACGAGTCGGTACTGGAAGGTATCCGATATGGGCTCATGGAGCGGCTGTGCCGCGAACTCGGCCTGCCTTTCGGGCTGCGGCCGCTGGTGCGTGCTGACGTGGAGCGTGCAGACGAGTTGCTGCTGACATCCGCCAGCAAAGAGGTGCTGGCAGTTACCCGTCTGGATGGCAAGCCGGTTGGCAACGGCCTGCCCGGGCCGATCTACGATCGACTTTTTGCGGCCTACCAAT
>NZ_JAKJEW010000208.1:0-504 GCF_022705245.1 Candidatus Skiveiella danica
GCACACAGCGCAGGTCTGCGGCGCCGACGCCTGGAGCCATGCCTATGGGCGCGAGTTGGCGGCCTATCCGCTGCCCTCGCTGCGCCAGCAGAAATACTGGGCGCCGGTAGGGCGCGTGGACAACGTCTACGGCGACCGCAACCTGATGTGCTCCTGCATCCCGGTCGCCGACTACGCCTGAGAGGGAGCCTGCCATGGCCGTGTCGGTGTTTGACCTCTTCAAGATCGGCATCGGCCCGAGCAGCAGCCACACGGTAGGGCCGATGCGCGCGGCGCGCCTGTTCGGGCTGCGGCTGCGCGCCGAGGGCCTGCTGGCGGCCACCGCGCGCGTGCAGGTCATCCTCTACGGTTCGCTGGGCGCCACCGGCAAGGGCCACGGCAGCGACAAGGCGGTGCTGCTGGGTCTGGCCGGGCACGAGCCCGACACGGTCGACGTGGAAGCCATCCCGGCGCTGCTCGAAGCCATCCGCGCCGGCAGCCTGAGCCTGCTGGGCGAGCATCCGC
>NZ_JAKJEW010000209.1:0-504 GCF_022705245.1 Candidatus Skiveiella danica
GAGCCAGCGCCTGCTGCTGGAGATCCGCCGCCAGCCCTTCAGCTACACGCTGGCGCCCGGCGTCTATGGCGAGCAGACGCCGCACGGCGTCGACGAGTTCTGGTTCGACCGCCGCGAGGGCTTCTGCGAGCACTACGCCAGCGGGTATGTGCTGGCGATGCGCGCCGCCGGCGTGCCGGCGCGCGTGGTGACCGGCTTTCTGGGCGCCGACCTGGACGCCGTCGACGGCTGGACCCTGGTTCGCAACAGCGCGCGTCGATCCGACCGGCGCGGTGGCGCCCGAGCGCGTGGCGGCGGCGCGCACGCTGGCCCTGCCGCCCGGTCTGCTGCGCGGCGCGGTCGACGCCCTCGACCCCTCGCTGTGGCTGCGCCTGCGGCGCGTCGCCGATCGGGTGGACCTGCACTGGCAGCAGTGGGTGGTGGGCTACCAGCGCCAGCAGCAGTTCAAGCTGCTCGAGAAGCTCGGCGTGGAGTCGCCCGACTGGGCCCAGCTCGGCCGCGTGG
>NZ_JAKJEW010000020.1:0-16207 GCF_022705245.1 Candidatus Skiveiella danica
CTGGGGTATTCCTCAGTCCCCGAACATCTTCTGTTTGAGTTCCCTGCGCTGCTGCGCTTCCAGCGACAGGGTTGCCGTCGGTCGCGCCAGCAGGCGCCCCACGCCAATCGGCTCGCCCGTCTCATCGCAATACCCGTAGTCGCCGGCATCGATGCGGATGATCGACTGCTCGATCTTCTTCAGCAGCTTGCGCTCCCGATCACGGGTGCGCAACTCCAGGGCATGCTCTTCCTCGATCGTGGCGCGATCAGCGGGATCGGGGACGATCACGGTGTCGGCCCGGAGATGCTCGGTGGTTTCGCCGGCATTGCTGAGGATGCCTTGCTTGAGCTGCAGCAGCTTGCCGCGGAAGAAGGCCATCTGCTTGTCGTTCATGTACTCCTCGTCCGGCATGGCGAGCACTTCGGCATCAGTCAACTGTTCGGCGGGCTTGGATTTCCAGTTGTTGGCGAGCTTGGGATCTTTCCTGGCGGGAATATAGGTCGGTGGGGTCAGTACGGGAGAGGACATGGTATTGGTGTAACTGGCTTTTGCAGCCGTGGACGCCACGGACTGGGCCATGGACGGCACGGTGATCTGCGACAGCCTCGAAGGGCGCCCCGCCTTGGCGGGCACGGGCGGCGGCGTTGCAGCCATCTTGGGCACCGCCTGGGGCGACGTTGCAGGTGTGGTTCTGATTTCGGAAGCGGGAGCCGGCTTGGGCGCGGATGGCGCCGGCTTGCCGGGCGCCGCAGCAGGAGCTTTGACCGGTTTCGGGACAGCCGAAGGCTTGCGACCGGTCGATTCAACGGCCGGCGGTACCGCTTTGGGTTTTGCCACCGTCTTGGCGGGCGGGCTGACCGGTTTGGCGGATGTCTTGGCCGCAGGCTTGGCCGCAGGCTTGGCCGCAGGCTTGGCCGCAGGCTTGGCCGCAGGCTTGGCCGCAGGCTTGGCCGCAGGCTGAACCCCTTTTTTCTTGGTATCGGCTGGCGCGGACGCCTTGGCCTGGGCTGCCGGCTTGGCGGTTTGTGCTTTCAATTCCTGTCTCCTCGATGCGCCGGCCTGCGCGGATTCCGGATGCGCACCGGCTGGCAGTCCCTGTTCCGGCAACACACGGTCTTCATTGCGCCGGTTGGTACCCTTCTTGTCACGGTTAGAGGGCTTATCGGTGGGGCCGGACACCTGGTCCGGTTCGGGGCGCGATTGTATCGGCTTGCCGAAAGGCAGGCCCATCAGTTGCAGAATCGAGACAAACATCGAGCCTCCCAGCTCCAAATCAGAACAATCAGGTCAGACCAGACTCTGCTCAAGCCCCTGCAACAGGATGTCCTTGGGCAGGTCGATGCCGATGAATACCATTTTGCTGGTTCTTTTCTCGCCGTCGCCCCAGCGCGGGCCCAGGTCGCTGCCCATGAGCTGGTGCACGCCCTGGAAAATCACCTTGCGATCCGTTCCGGCCATGTTCAGCACACCCTTGTAGCGCAGCATCCGCGGCCCGTAGATATTGACGATGGCGCCGAGGAAGTCTTCCAGGCGGGCCGGATCGAAGGCCCGGTCGCTGCGAAAGACAAAGCTCTTCACATCGTCGTCATGGTGGTGGTGATGCCCGGCGCCGTGCCCGTGAGAAGGATGGTCACAGTTCTCGCCATGTTCATGGTCGTGGTGGGCGTGATCGTCTTCCGTCAGGAAGTCAGGGTCAATGTCGAGCTTGGCATTCAGGTTGAAGCCGCGCAGGTCGAACACCTCAGTCAGCGCCACCTCCCCGAAATGCACCGCCTTCTGGGGCGCCCGCGGGTTCATGTGTCTGAGGCGGTGTTGCAGCGCTTCCAGATCCTCCTGGGACACCAGATCGGCCTTGCTGATAAAGATCTGGTCGGCGAACCCGATCTGGCGCCGGGCTTCCTGGCGGTCATCGAGCTGCTGGTTGGCGTGCTTGGCGTCCACCAGCGTCAGGATGGAGTCAAGCAGGTAGCTCTCGGCGATCTCGTCGTCCATGAAAAAGGTCTGCGCCACCGGGCCGGGGTCGGCCAGGCCGGTGGTCTCGATCACCACGCGCTCGAAATCCAGTTCGCCCTTGCGCTTCTTCTGGGCCAGATCCTGCAAGGTGGCGCGCAGGTCCTCGCGGATGGTGCAGCAGATGCAGCCGTTGCTCATCTGGATGATCTGTTCGCTGGTATCGGCGACGAGGATGTCGTTGTCGATGTTCTCCTCGCCGAATTCGTTCTCGATCACGGCGATCTTCTTTCCGTGCGCGTCGGACAGCACCCGCTTGAGCAGCGTGGTCTTGCCGGAGCCGAGGAAGCCGGTGAGGATGGTGGCGGGAATGAGACTCATGGATGAAACCTGCAAAGGCGACCGGCTGGCCGCGAAGATGGGGGAGTGTAGCGGCCCTTGAACCGGGTTGCCGGACCCCGTCGTCAGAGAACAGCGCCAGTCGGGCACCCGTAACCGCTATGTTTAAGGTAGCAAGATATGACCAAATTGCGCTGGGTTGATGCCATTTTCTTGCATATAACGGCTTCAAAGCGGCTTTTTGACCACCACCAGGCCCTTCAGGTACTCGCCCTCGGGGAAATGGACGGTCATCGGGTGGTCGGGCGCACCCTGCAGCCGTTCGCTGATGCAACCCTCCACGCCGGCGTCGATGCCGGCCGAGGCGACGATCTTGTGAAACAGGTCGGCGCTGATGCCGCCGGAGCAGGAATAGGTGAACAGTTCGCCGCCAGGCTCCAGCAGCTTGAAGGCCAGCCGGTTGATGTCCTTGTAGGCGCGTGCCGCCCGTTCGGCGTGGGCAGCAGTAGGCGCGAATTTCGGCGGATCCAGCACGATGGCGTCGAAGCTGCGCCCCGCCTCGATGAAGGCACGCAGCGAGGCGTTGACGTCGGCGTCCAGAAAATCGGCCCGCGCCGCCTCGAAACCATTGAGCGCCACATGGGCCCGCGCCCGCGTCAGCGCCGGCGCCGACGAGTCGATGGAGGTCACGTGGGCCGCCCCACCGGCCAGCGCCGCCACCGTGAAGCCGCCGGTGTAGCAATAACAGTTGAGCACGCGCTGAAAGCCCCGATGGCGAGCGTGCGCCGCAAAGCGCGCCCGGCTGTCCCGCTGGTCCAGGTAGAAGCCGGTCTTGTGGCCGGTGGCGATGTCCAGCGTCAGGCGCCAGTCGTGTTCGCGGATGCCCAGCTCGGTGGGGCCGTCGCCGCGCAGCCAGCCGGTGGCCTCCGGCAAGCCCTCCAGCGTGCGCGCGCTGGCATCGGAGCGCTCGTACAAGCGGCTCAGCCCGGTGGTGCGCAGCAGGGCGTCGGCGATCACACCCTTCCAGCGCTCCACCCCGCAGGAGGTGAACTGCGCCACCAGCGTGTCGCTATAACGGTCGACGATCAGGCCGGGCAGGCCATCGGATTCACCATGGATCAGGCGCAGGCCGTCGCTGCGGATGTCGAACAGCTCGCGCGTGCGCACCGCGCGCTCGATGAGCGTGCCCAGAAACGCGGCGTCAATGCGCTGCTGTTCGTCAAAGCTCCAGGCCCGGGCGCGGATCCGCGAAGTGGGGCTGAACGCCGCCCAGGCCAGGAAGTCACCGGCGTGCGACTCGACGCGCACCGTTTCGCCGGCGTCAGCCCCGCCGCGGGCGACGGCCGAATCAAATATCCAGGGGTGGCGGCGCAGCAGGGAGCGTTCCTTGCCTTCTTTGAGACGGATGGTTTTCATCGAGGTATTGTCGTTGCGCCGGATGCGCGCCCGCCGACGTGATGCAAGGGGGCGCCGTCCCGGAAGGAGCCGATCCGGCGCGCGACCGGCCCCTTGGGTTCAGCCGCCGGGTTCGCCCTGGCCGCCGGAACCACCGCCACGAATCTTCGCGCGCGGATGGGCCGCGTCGTAGGCACGCGCCAGATGCTGGAAGTCCAAGCGGGTGTAGACCTGCGTGCTGGTGATGCTGGCGTGTCCGAGCAGTTCTTGCACGGCACGCAGGTCGCCACTGGACTGCAGCAGGTGACTGGCGAAGGAATGCCGCAGCATGTGCGGGTGCACCGGGGTGGCCAGCCCGGCCAGCTGGCTGCGCCGGCGCAGACGCTGCCAGACTGACTGCGCCGTGAGCCGGGTGCCGCGCCGGCCCGGAAACAGCGCCGCCGCTTCGCTGGCGGTTCCCTCCGCGCCCGGCGCCCCGCGCACGGCCAGCCAGCGGGCGAGCGCAAGGCGGGCGGCGCCACCCAAGGGCACGCTGCGCCGCTTGCCGCCTTTGCCGAGCACATGGACCTCGGCGGCTTGCAGATCGATCCAGCCACGTCCGCCGCGTTCGGCACCGACACTGGCCTTCACATCCAGGCCCACCAGCTCGCCCACGCGCAGGCCACAGCCGTAGAGCAGCTCCACCATCGCCGCATCGCGGGCTTCCAGCCAGGGATCGTCCGGCGCCTGGTGGTGGCTGGCCAACTGCACCGCTTCGTCCACCCCGAGTGCCTTGGGCAGCAGGCGGGCTGCGCGCGGGGCGCGGACGTCCTGCACCGGATTGGCGGCTACCAGAACCTCACGCCCCAGCCAGCGGTAAAACCCGCGCCAGCCTGACAGGATCAGCGCGATGCCGCGGGCGCTGCGCCCGCCGCTGTGCATCTGCGCCACCCAGCGCCGGATGTGATGGTTCTGGACTTCGGGCAGTGCCACGCCGGCCGCAAGCGCCGCTTCGGTCAGCCGGATCAGGTCCAGCCGGTACAGCTCCACGGTGCGCGCGGCCAGGCGCTTTTCGACGCGCACATGCTCCAGATACCGCTCGACCAGGGGCAGCACCGTCCCAGGGACCGCAGCCACCTGCGGCTCGTCATTGGCCGGCGTCGGTTCCATGGGCATCGGGCGCCGCTGCAGGCGCGCTCAGGCCGGACGCAGCCGCGACAGGGCGGCGCTGCCGAGTTCGGCCATGCGCTCCAGGAAATCGGTGCCCATGCCCGCGTGAAAGCGTTGCGAATCCGGCGAGGCCAGCACCATCAGCCCGAAGGCCTGCGGATCGGTGCCGTTGCGCAGCGCAATCAGCGCCACCGAGGCGACCCGGCTGGCGTCCGGCAGCCAGCCCACGGCTTCGAAGCCGGCGTTGGCCCCCACATAGGGCGCCATCAGCGACGAAGCCAGGCTCTTCACATCGTTGCTGACACCCTGGGCGAAAGGCTCGCCGGCAAAGGCATCGGCCACACCCCATACCTTGACCGCCACCTGCGGCACCATGAACTCCTCCTGCAGCCCCTCGGCCATCGCGTGGGGCAGCGCCTGCGGCGAAGCGGTCAGGAACAGCCTGCGCGCCCAGCGTTGCAGGCGGTCGGAAATGATCATGTTCTCGTTGCCGTGGCGGATCATGTCCATGATCCGGTGCTCCAGCAGCTTGATCTTCTCGCGCAACATTTCGGCCTGGCGCTCTTGCAGGCTCACGGCGCGGTTGCCGTGCGGGCTGGTCAGCAGCACGGCCGACAGCAGCTCCGCGTGGCGCCCAAAGAAGTCCGGCGTGTTCAGCAGGAAATCGGCAATGTCGTCTTCGGTGATCGGGTTCATGGCAGAAGAGGTCATGGAGGGTCTCAGGTCAGTTCAGGAATGTCGATCTCGCCTTCGAAAACCGTCGCGGCCGGGCCGGTCATCAGGACCGGCGCCGCCAGGTTGCCGGCGGCGCCCGCCCACTCGATGGTCAGTTGGCCGCCGCGCGTTTCCACGTCGACACGTGCATCGAGCAGGCCCAGTCGGATGCCTGCCACCACCGCGGCGCAGGCGCCGGTGCCGCAGGCCAGCGTCTCGCCAGCGCCACGCTCGAAGACGCGCAGGCGAATGCGTGAGCGGTTCATGATCTGCATGAAGCCGGCGTTCACCCGACGGGGAAAGGCTGGATGGCTCTCAATGCGAGCGCCCAGGGTCTGCACCGGCGCGGTGTCCACGTCGTCCACGACCTGCACGGCGTGCGGGTTGCCCATCGACAAGACCGCTACAGAAACAGAAGCATCCTGTGGCCGGCCCACGCTGGGCTGTGCCAATTTTTCTTCAATTTTCAGCGGCCAGACCTGCCAGGTGCCCTGCTCCAGGGCGCTCAGATCGGCCGGATCGAACGGAATGCGCGGCAGATCGAACACCGGCGCACCCATGTCCACCGTCACGCGGCCGTCGGGGTTCTGGCGCAGCTCCAGCACGCCGCCCACCACCTTGACCTTCACCGCGTCCTTGGCCGTCAGGCCCTTCTCGCGTACGTAGCGCACGAAGCAGCGGGCCCCATTGCCGCAATGCTCGACCTCGCCACCGTCGGCGTTGTGAATCACGTATTCGAAGTCCAGCCCCTGCCCGGCCACGCCCTCGGGCGCGGGCCGCACGGTGAGGATCTGGTCGGCACCGACACCGAAATGCCGGTCCGCCAGGAACCGGTATTGCCCGGCCGAGAGGTTCAGGCGGCTGCGGGTTTCGTCCAGCACGACGAAATCATTGCCGGCGCCCTGCATTTTGGTGAAGCGGATCTTCATGAAAGAATTATCCCCTGATCCCCGTGTCTTCCACCTGCGCCGTCCCTGCCGGCACGAAAGTTACCCCCATGCGCATTCCTGACTGGACCCCTGAACGCAAACCCCAGCCCGCCGATCTGGTCGACGCCATCCAGGCCCGCCGCGGAGGCGCACTGATCAACCTGGACCGTGCGCTGCTGTGGAGCGAACCGCTGGCGCGCGGCTGGAACGTCTACCTCAAGGCGGTGCGCAGCGAGCTGCCCACCAGCTGGAAGCTGCGCGAACTGGGCATTTGCACCGTGGCGCTGCTGACGGGCGCCGAATACGAATACCACCACCACGGGCCGGACTTCCTGAAGGCCGGCGGCACACAGGACGAACTCGACGCCCTGAACCGCCATGTGAAGGTTGATCCCCGGCGCTTGCCCGCGGAGCCGGCGCTGGGCGTGGTCGAAAGCCGGGTCATCCAGTACGCCGCCCAGATGACGCTGGACGTGACGGTGCAGGACGAGGTCTTTGCCGCCCTGCAGCGGCACTTCGACACCACCGCAATCGTGGAACTCACCAGCGCGATCGCCACCTACAACATGGTGGCCCGTTTTCTGGTGGCGCTCGGGGTGTCGCCGGAGGCCTGACACGGAGCGCCGGTGCGGGTGCTTCAGTCGGCCTTGATGCCGTTGTCCTTCACCACCTTGGCCCAGATGTCCATCTGGCGCTCGATAAAGACGCGGGCGCTCTCAGGCGTGCCCCCCACCACATCGATTCCCTGGGCATCGAGCTTCCTGGCAATCTCCGGGTTGCGCAGCGCCTTGTTGATCTCTTCGTTCATGCGCCTGAGGATCTCGGGCGGGGTCCTGGCCGGCGCCAGGATCGCCCACCACGCGGGCGCATCGAATCCGGCAAAGCCGCTTTCGGCCATGGTCGGCACGTCGGGCAGATCGAGTGAGCGTTTGCTGGTGGTGACGGCCAGGGGGCGTACGCGCTTGTTGTCGACGTGGGGCTTGATCAGGAAGACCGAGCCGATGGACAGCGGCACGTGGCCCGCCACGGCGTCGGCCATCAAAGGGCCGCCGCCCTTGTAGGGAATGTGCTGCCAGTCCATCTGGCCATTCTTGCCCAGAAGGGCCATCGCCAGATGACCCAGGCTGCCGGAGCCGATGGAGCCGTAGCTGACGTTCTTTTTGGCCTTGGCAGCGCCCACCACGTCGGCAAAGGTCTTGTATTCAGACCCGGCATAGGTCGCCAGGACCATGGGCGAGGTCCCCACCAGAACGATGGGGTCGAGATCCTTGCGGGAGTCATAGGGCAGTCCAGGAATCAGCGCAGGATTCACGCCGAAGGTGTCAAACACCACGGCAAAGGTGTAGCCATCCGGTGGCGCGGCGGCCACGGCGGCGGCGCCAATCGACCCCGAGGCGCCGCCCTTGTTCTCCACAATGACAGTGGTGCCCAGTTGCGCCGCCAGTGGAACCGCCAGGATGCGGGCGACCTGATCCACCGATCCGCCCGGTGGAAAGACCGCAACCAGCTTGATCGGCTGGCGATGGGGCCACGCCTGGGCGAATGCCTGCGGCCATGACAGCAAGCCCGTGGCAGCAAAGCATGCCGCGATCACCACGTGTTTCAATGTGTTCATCGGAAGTCCCTTCATCTTGACTGGATTATCCGGAGGCCATCGAGCCGGGCAAGGCGGAAAACACGTAGACGGATCGAGTCTGGACCATTCGGCGGGAGGCACCGGCAATGATCGCGCCCGCGTTGACGAAGCTGCGGATAATGGCCCCCATGGTCCGACCTACCCAGCTCCTTCATCCGCAGCGCGAACCCGCGCCCGTTCGACCCGCCGCCACTGTGCTGCTGCTACGAGACACGCCCCAGGGCATCGAGGTGCTCATGACCAGGCGCTCGATGACCGCCAGCTTTGCGCCGGGCGCCTACGTGTTCCCCGGCGGCGGCGTGGACGCCCTCGACGCGGCGGCGCACGCCCAGGCGAGCCGGCGCGAGACCCAGAGCGACCTGCACCTGACCCAGGCCATCGCGGCGATCCGGGAAAGCTTCGAGGAACTCGGCATCCTGCTGGCACGCCGCGAAGACGGCACCATGGCCAATGCCAACGACATCGCCGCGCTCGACCGCAAGGCCCCGTTCGCCCCCCAGTGCGCCGCGCGCGGCCTGATCCTGGCCGCCAGCGAAGTGTTCGTGCTGGCGCACTGGATCACCGATCGCGACCTGCCGCGGCGCTTCGACGTGCCCTTCCTGGTCGCCCGCATGCCAGAGGGCCAGGCACCGGTGGCCGACGAGACCGAGCAATTCGAGCCGGTCTGGGTGCGCCCGCTTGATGCGCTGGCGCGGCACCGGGCCGGCCAGTTCTTCATCATCTTCCCGACCATCCGTACGCTGGAACGGCTGCAGGACTTTGCCAGCGTGGAGGCCGTGCTGCAGGCCTGCGCCGCCACCGAGCAGCCCCTGTGGACCAGTTGCCCGCGCGCGGGCCTGCTGGCGGGCAAGGAAGCGCGCTACATGGAGCATGAAACGGCCTACGGCGAACTCGCCATGGTCTGCCCCGACGGGCAGATCGTGCATGCGCTGGACTGGCAATCGGAGCAGCCCACGCCGCTGCTGCGCAACGTGATGCGCCTGACCGCACCCAACCCCGGCGTGATGACCGGCCCCGGCACCAACACCTACCTGGTCGGCGACCCCCACACCGGCTACATCGCGATCGACCCGGGCCCGGCCGACGCCGAGCACATCGACCGGCTCTGGCGCGCGGCCGGCGGGCAGATCCGCATGATCGTGTGCACCCATTCGCACCCGGACCATTCGCCCGGCGCGCGTCCGCTGCAGGCCCTGTGCGAGCCGCGCCCACCGATCCTGGGCCTGCCTTCCGCCCCCACGGCGCGCAAGGCCAGCGAGTTCACGCCCGACCGCGCCCTGCAGGACCTGGAGCGGCTGGTGCTTGACGCCGGGATGCCCGGCGGCGAGGGCAATCACACCCTTCAGGTGTTGCACACGCCGGGACACGCCGCCAACCACCTGTGCCTGGTCCTGCTGGAGGACGGCCTGCTCTTCAGCGGCGACCACATCCTCAACGGCAGCACGACCGTGATCGACCCGCCGGACGGCGACATGACGGCCTACCTCGACTCACTGGACCGCCTGCGCGCGGCCTGCGAAACGCACCAGATCGGGTTCATCCTGCCCGCGCACGGCTATGTCCTGGGCGATTCGGCCGACGCGATCGGCCGGCTGAAGGCCCACCGCCTGAAGCGCGAGGCGCGGATCATCGCCGCCATGCGCGAGCAACCTGAAGGCACGCTCGATGAATGGGTGGCCAGCGCCTACGACGATGTACCGCCCCGCATGTGGCCCGTGGCCGCGCGTTCACTGCTCGCCCACATCGAGCGCCTGCGCGCGCTGGAACCCGGCAACAGCCGCCAATGACACACCATCGCACCACCTTGCCAGCAGAAGAGGACGGGGGTATCCGGCTTTCGAAGCGCGTGGCGGAGCTCAAGGCCTGCTCCCGGCGGGAGGCCGAGCAGTACATCGAGGGTGGCTGGGTGCGCGTGGCCGGCCGCGTGGTGGAGGAGCCGCAGTTCCGGGTCCGGGGCGAAGACATCTCCATCGATCCCACGGCGAGCATGATGGCGCCGCCCGCCGTCACGATCCTGCTGCACAAGCCTCCGGGCCATGACGCCGGCACGGGTGAGCCTGTCGACATCAAGGGACTGGGCAAGGGCATCCGCCCCGCACTGGATCTGGTCGTCGCGTCTTCAAGGTCCGGCGAAGACCGCAGCGGCATCCCACTGTTGAAAAAACATCTGATGCGGCAACAGTTGTGCACACCGCTGGAAAGCCGCGCCAGCGGTCTGGTGGTGTACACCCAGGACTGGCGCATCGGGCGCAAACTGACCGAGGACATGGGGGTCATCGAGCAAGAGTTCACCGTCGAGATCCAAGGCGACGTGAGTAACGAGGCCCTGCAGCGTCTGAATCAGCCGCCGCGCAGCGATGGCCGGCCCTTGCCGCCGGTCAAGGTCAGCATCGGCAGCACCGGCGATGGCGTCACTCGACTGCGCGTCGCGGTCAAGGGTATCCACCCGGGGCTGGTTGCCCACCTGTGCGACCAGGCGGGGCTGCAGATCGTCGGCATGAAGCGCATCCGCATCGGCCGCTTGCCGTTAAGCACGCTGCAGCCGGGACAGTGGCGCCTGCTGATGCCGTACGAGCGCTTTTAGGTCTAGGAACTGAACAGCTCACGACGGGCGACCTGGGTGATGGCCACCACGCAAGGGTGGGTGATGCGCCGCTCAACCGACACGGCAAAAAACTCCTCGACCAGCTCGTTACTGCGCCCGATCACCTCGACACCGAACTGGGCGATGGTTTCGGCCTCCAGCACGGTAGGCGACATGAACACGCCACGCCCTTCACGACCGAAGGCGGTCATCAGCGCGCCGTCATCGAACTCGCCCACCACCCGCGGACGCAACTGGTGGCGGGCCAGCCAGCCCTCGAGCTGCTGGCGAACCGAGGAGGCCGCGCCCTGGATCAACATCGGGGCACCATCCAGGCACTGGGGGAAACCGCCCTGAAGGGTGGCCGCCAGGGCGGGCGTCGCAAAAAAACTCATCACCGTGGCGCCCAAGGGATGATTGAAAGCCTTCACGCTCACCCGCCGGGACAGGGGTTCGTCGGCAATCACGAGATCCAGGCGGTGCAGCGCCAGCTGCGCCAGCAGATCGGGAAACTTGCCTTCGCTGCCAATCAGGCGGACCGGCTCAGCCACGGACAGCGCCGGCTCCAGCAGCCGGTAGGCCACCGACTTCGCCACCGAATCAGCCACGCCGACGCGAAACTCCAGCATCCTCTGTCCGCCCCGGGGCTGGCGCAACGCGCCTTCAAGCTGTGCGCCCAGGGCGAAGATCTCGTCGGCGTAACCCAGCGCCACCTGACCGTCGCTGGTGAGCTCCAGCTGACGGCCGCTTTTGCGAAACAGCGGGCGGCCCAGCCACTGCTCAAGCAGTTTGATCTGACCCGACAGGGTCTGCGGCGTCGTATGCAGCTGCTCGCCGGCGCGCATGACGCCTCCGGCCTTGGCGGCCACCCAAAAATAGTAAAGATGCTTGAAGTTCATGCCGGCGGTCCAATCTGGTCGGGTAGAGCGGGCATATTATTCAGTTTTTGCGAATTGTTTTTCTTGATAATTCGAATTTTCGCGAAGTAATTGCCTGCCTATACTTCGCCCTGTCACTGTCTGGGTGACCCCTCAAGGAGTTGTTGCCATGCGTCTGAGTACCAAAGGCCGTTTTGCCGTCACGGCCATGATTGATGTCGGCTTGCGTGCCAACGCCGGCCCGGTGTCTCTCGCAGACATTTCGACGCGCCACCGGATTTCGCTCTCCTACCTGGAGCAGTTGTTCAGCAAGCTGCGCCAGCACGGGCTGGTCGTCAGCACGCGCGGTCCCGGCGGTGGCTACAACCTGGCCCGCCATGCCGACGCGATCTCGGTGGCGGACATCGTCGGGGCGGTCGAAGGCGCCGGGCGCGACGGTGACGAGAACGAGCACGCGATGTCCGAAGAGGCCGGCGCGGCGGCGATGACGGCCGAACTCTGGGCCACGCTGAATGCCAAGATGATGACCTACCTGCAATCCATCACCTTGGAGACGCTCGTCAGCGAACAGCGTGCTCGTGGTGTGGAGGTCGAGCGAAAGCCGGCCCGCCGCGGCATCTACAAGCAGCCCCAGTCCGAACCGGTGCGGCCAACCACGCCGAACTCGGTGTTCGCCCTGGGCGGACTGCTCCTGTCCGGGCGCTGAATCTTTGTCCAGCGCGACGCTGGGCAACGATGTGAAAATAGTGTGAAGCCCGCCGGTAAGCCGGATTCTGTGCATCCCGGTTGCCCGGGACGTGACCGCCATTACTCTGGGCCGCCAATCGCCTGACGGCTCGGTGCTACCTACCCGCACACTCCGGGGGCCCCGGTCATGACGCTGCGGCGAACCGCCTCGCTTTGCGTGTGCCTACTTGGTATTGCTGCGCGTAGAGATTGCCCGTTTCACCCGAACTGAATCGGCTCGTCTCTGTTGCTCTGATCCTCACCTTGCGGCCTTGCGGCTTTCGGTGGAGAGGTGTTACCTCCTACGCTGCCCTGTGCAGTCCGGACGTTCCTCCAGTGCGGTGTTTCCACCCGACGCCAAAGCGTCGGCCTTTCGGCTTGCACCAGCGGCGGTCTGGCGCGCTTCACCCCCGCATTATCGCCGCCAGGCATATCCATATGCCCGAAGCGGGAGGGCGACTGCGCCAGAATGCGCCAGTACCCACCCGATCAGGAGACCCGAATGAAAGCCGCCAGCATCCTCGAAACCATCGGCAACACGCCGCATGTGCGCATCAACCGACTGTTCGGCCCCGGCGCCAACGTCTGGATCAAGTCCGAGCGCAGCAACCCCGGCGGCTCGATCAAGGACCGCATCGCGCTGGCCATGGTCGAAGACGCCGAGCGAAGCGGCGCGCTGCAGCCGGGCGGCACCATCATCGAGCCCACCTCGGGCAACACCGGCATTGGCCTGGCGATGGTGGCCGCCGTCAAAGGCTACCAGCTGATCCTGGTGATGCCCGACAGCATGAGCATCGAGCGCCGCCGCCTGATGCTGGCCTACGGTGCCAGCTTCGACCTGACCCCGCGCGAAAAAGGCATGAAAGGCGCCATCGCCCGCGCGGAAGAGCTCAAAGCCGGCACACCCGGCGCCTGGATTCCGCAGCAGTTCGAAAACCCGGCCAACGTTGACGTGCATGTACGCACCACGGCACAGGAAATCCTGGCGGACTTTCCCGACGGCATCGACGTGCTGATCACCGGCGTCGGCACGGGCGGCCACCTCACGGGCACGGCCCGCGTGCTCAAGGCTGCGTGGCCGAAGCTCAAGGTCTTTGCCGTCGAGCCCGCCGCATCCCCCGTCATCAGCGGCGGTCAGCCCGCGCCGCACCCGATCCAGGGCATTGGCGCCGGCTTCGTGCCGAAGAACCTCGATACCAGCCTGCTCGATGGCGTGATCCAGGTGGATGCCGAGCCCGCGCGGGAGATGGCGCGACGTTGCGCACGCGAGGAAGGCCTGCTGGTCGGCATTTCCTCCGGCGCCACGCTGGCCGCGATCGCGCAGAAACTGCCCGACCTCCCCGCTGGCGCCACGGTTCTGGGCTTCAACTACGACACCGGCGAGCGCTACCTGTCAGTCGAAGGTTTCCTGCCAGCCCCCTGAAAGGACAGGACCCGCAGGTCCGGCGCCGCGCCTTATCATGGCGGCCTCTGCTTGATCGACACGAGCCACGAGACCCCCATGATCCGCCTGTCCGAACTCAAACTCCCGCTGTCCGCCCTGCCGGTCCACGCGCCCCGCGCCGCCGATGCAGAGTCGGAAACCGACCAGGACCGCCTGCCACCACCCCACCCGGAGGCCGCCCTGCGGCGCCTCGCTGCCGCGGCGCTGGGCCTTCAGGAGGCCGAACTGGCCAGCCTGGAAGTGTTCAAACGCAGCTTCGATGCCCGCAAGGTCGACCTGCTGGCCGTCTACATCGTGGACGTCGGCTTGACCGATCCGGCCCAAGAGCCGGCGCTGCTGGCGCGACATGGCGAGAATCCGCACATCACGGCCACTCCCGGCATGCAGTGGCAGCCGGTGGGCCTGGCGAACGGCAAGACAGCGGTACGCCCGGTGGTCGTCGGCTTCGGCCCCTGCGGCATCTTTGCCGCTCTGGTGCTGGCGCAGATGGGTTTTCGGCCCATCGTGCTGGAACGTGGCAAGACCGTGCGCGAGCGCACCCGGGACACCTGGGGTCTGTGGCGCAAGCACCAGCTCAATCCGGAGTCGAACGTGCAGTTCGGCGAAGGCGGCGCCGGCACCTTCAGCGACGGCAAACTCTACAGCCAGATCAAGGACCCTCGCCACCTCGGCCGCAAGGTGATGCAGGAATTCGTCAAGGCCGGCGCGCCGCCAGAAATCCTGTACGAGGCGCACCCGCACATCGGCACCTTCAAGCTGGTGAAGGTGGTGGAGAACCTGCGCGAACAGATCATCGCGCTGGGTGGCGAAATCCGCTTCGAGCACCGCGTGACCGACGTGCTGATCGAAGAAGACAAGGGCGGGCGGCACCTGCGCGGACTCACGGTGCTGAACCAGGCCACGGGCCAGAGCACCGCCTTGCGTGCCGATCACGTCATCCTGGCGCTGGGCCACAGTTCGCGCGACACCTTTGCCATGTTGTTCGAGCGCGGCGTCCAGATGCAGGCCAAAGCGTTCTCGGTGGGTTTTCGCGTCGAGCATCCGCAGGGCGTGATCGACCGCGCCCGGTGGGGGCGCCACGCGGGCCACCCTTTGCTCGGCGCGGCGGACTACAAGCTGGTGCACCACGCCAGCAACGGGCGCACGGCCTACAGCTTCTGCATGTGTCCCGGCGGCACGGTGGTGGCGGCCACCTCGGAACCGGGCCGCGTGGTGACCAATGGCATGAGCCAGTATTCGCGTAACGAGCGCAACGCGAACGCCGGCATGGTGGTCGGCATTGATCCGAGCGATTACCCCGCCGACGCCGCCCAGTACGAGGTGCACCTGGGCGCCAGCTACGGTGTCGAGGCGCTGGGCGCCGGCCATCATCACCCGCTGTCCGGCATCGTGCTGCAGCGCCAGCTTGAATCGCATGCCTACGGGCTCGGTGGCGGCGACTACAGCGCACCCGCCCAGCTGGTGGGCGACTTCATCGCGGGCAAGCCTTCGAGCCAGCTGGGCGATGTGATGCCCTCCTACAAGCCCGGCGTGCGCCTTGGCGATCTGCATACGGCCCTGCCCGGCTATGCCATCGAGGCGCTGCGCGAGGCCTTGCCGGCATTTGGCCGCAAGATCAAGGGCTTCGACCGGCACGACGCGGTGCTGACCGGCGTCGAAACCCGCACCTCGTCGCCTCTGAAGATGGGCCGCGACGACCATTTCCAGAGCCTCAACACCCGCGGCCTGTACCCCGCGGGCGAAGGGGCCAGCTACGCCGGCGGCATCCTGTCAGCGGGTGTGGACGGCATCAAGGTCGGCGAAGCGGTGGCGCGCTGCATGCTGGGGCTGGCCTGAGCCGCAATCGGCGCACCAGGGTGGCTTCGCGACCAACCCAGGACATAATCAAAAACAATAGCAACATTCGGCCATTCGACGCTGGGAAATGGCCAATTTCTTTCGAAATATCCAGTCTGGGGATTTTGGACACCCCGGCCAGACGCCCGACGGCTCGTTCGCTCAGCCCTGACGTGCCTGCAACGCGGCAATGCGCTCCTCGATCGGCGGGTGCGTGGAAAACAGCTTGCCGATGCCGCCCGCGATGCCCATGGCGGCCATGCTCTTGGGCAGTTCGGCGGTGTGCACACCGCCCAGGCGGGCCAGCGCGTTGATCATGGGCTGCTTGCGGCCCATCAGGCTCGCAGCCCCCGCATCGGCGCGGAACTCGCGCTGGCGGCTGAACCAGGCCACGATGATGGCAGCCACGAAGCCCAGCACGATGTCGAGCACCACCGTGGTGATCATGTAGCCAATACCGGGGCCGCTGCTGCGATCGTCACCCTTGCGCAGGAAGCTGTCCACCGCATAGCCGATCACCCGGCTCAGGAACACGACGAAGGTGTTCATCACGCCCTGGATCAGCGTCATCGTCACCATGTCGCCGTTGGCGATGTGCGCCACCTCGTGGCCGATCACCGCCTCGACCTCTTCGTGCGTCATGTT
>NZ_JAKJEW010000020.1:16243-90429 GCF_022705245.1 Candidatus Skiveiella danica
GAAGGCGCCGGTGGCAAAGGCGTTGGGGTCACCCTCGAAGATGCCGACGTCGGGCATGCCGATGCCCGCCTTGTCGGCGAACTTGCGCACCGTCTCGACGATCCAGGCCTCGTCGGCCGTGCGCGGCTGCTCGATGATCTGCACGCCGGCACTCCATTTGGCCATCGGCTTGCTGATCAGCAGTGAAATGATGGCGCCACCGAAGCCCATCACCAGTGCAAAGCCCAGCAGCGCGCCCAGGTTCAGGCCATTGGCCGTGAGATAGCGGTTCACGCCCAGCAGGCTGGCGACGATGCCCAGCACCGCCACGACGGCCACATTGGTCAGGACAAACAGAAGGATGCGTTTCATGGTTTCTTTCCGAAAGGCCCCGGTATCGGGGAATGAATGGCCAGAATGGTAGGGGCGCGCCGCTGGAAATCAAGAATCCGGGACTGAATTCCGACGAGCTCTGCGGTTATTGTGCCGGCGCCTCCCGGCGCTGGGAACGAAAGACCTGCGGATCGGCATAGAACCCTGGATCTTCGTTGGCCGGCCACCAGCCCGGCACACCCAGCACCGGCAGGGGCACAAAGGGCTTGGCCGCCAGCTTCGCCGGCTTCAGGTCATCCGCCAGCCAGGCGTCGAGAGCGCGAGGTTCCGCCCAGGGTGCGTCGACACGCCAGACGTGCACCGTGATGGATTTGTAGGGTGAAACGAGCTTCTCCAGCGCCGCATGGCCGAACACCAGGAGTTGCGCCTGGCGCCATAGCGGGCGCAGTTCGCCGAACAGCCGCGCCCATTCGCGTCGGGCCAGCGCGTCCCACAGCCGATCCGGTGCGTGCAGCAGCGCGGCGTTCTCGTCGAACACGGTGCACGCATCGCGCACCGGCCCCCGCACGGCCTGGATGCCGGCGGCAGCAATCTCGGCAGCCTGCAACTCGTTCAGTCGCTTCTTGGTGCGCGGAAACCGCATCCAGCACAGCGCATTGAAAAAGTCGTGCAGATTCTCGCGGGTAGGGACCTGGCCGGCTTCGAAGATGAATTGCTCGTAGGCCGTTCCCTTGGGCAAGTCGCTCTGCGCAACGAAATGCACCGGCGCGCGCGCCAGGCGGTTCAGCGCGGGCAGCAGGCCGCCACCGGTGGCCTCGTCACCTGCCACGGGCTCGCCAAGGTCGCGCCACGGTTCCAGCCAAGGCGCGGCCCAGTCGATCAGGCCGTCGCCAACCGCCACGGCAGCGCCTCGCCCGAACGCAGCGGTTTGAGTTCGGCCTCGCCGAAGGCAAAACTCTCCGGCGGCGTCCAGCTTTCCTTGCGCAGGGTGATGGTGCCGGTGTTGCGCGGCAGGCCATAGAAGTCGGCGCCGAAAAAGCTCGCGAAGCCTTCGAGCTTGTCGAGCGCGCCGACGGCGTCGAAGGCCTCGGCATACATCTCCATCGCCGCATGCGCGGTGTAGCAGCCGGCGCAACCGGTGGCGTGCTCCTTCAGGTGCGCCGGGTGCGGCGCGCTGTCGGTGCCGAGGAAGAACTTGGGGTTGCCGCTGGTGGCCGCCGCAACCAGCGCCACGCGATGGGTCTCTCGCTTGAGCACCGGCAGGCAGTACCAATGCGGACGGATGCCGCCGGTGAAGAGGGCATTGCGGTTGTAAAGCAGGTGGTGCGCCGTGAGGGTGGCGCCCAGGTAGCGGTCTGCCGACGCCACGTACTGCGCGGCCTCCTTCGTGGTGATGTGCTCCATCACGATCCTCAGCTCGGGGAAGTCACGGCGCAGCGGGATGAGCTGCTGCTCGATGAAAACCGCTTCGCGGTCGAACAGGTCGATGTCCGGGCTGGTGACCTCGCCGTGCACCAGCAGCAGGATGCCTTCGCGCTGCATGGCTTCCAGCGTGGCGTAGGTCTTGCGCAGGTCGGTCACGCCCGCATCGCTGTTGGTGGTGGCCCCCGCCGGATAGAGCTTGACGGCCACCACGCCCGCCTCCTTGGCGCGGCGGATTTCATCGGGTGGCAAGTTGTCGGTGAGGTACAGCGTCATCAACGGCTCAAAGGCCATGCCGGCGGGCACGGCGGAGCGGATGCGATCGCGGTAGGCCACGGCCTGGGCCGCGGTGGTCACCGGCGGCTTGAGGTTGGGCATGATGATCGCGCGGCCAAATTGCGCGGCCGTGTGCGGCACCACGGTCTGCAGCGCGGCGCCGTCGCGCACATGCAGGTGCCAGTCGTCGGGGCGGGTCAGGGTGATTTCACGTGTCATGCCAGCATTGTCCCAGACCTCCCCGGGCCTGCAAGCCCAGGCAAGGCCACGTCCTCGCTCGGCTGCGGGGCGCTGTGTGCAGTGAGGTCAAGGAGGAGACGAGGGCGCCATGCCCTCGTCGGGGGACACGAACGGCGCCATTCGCCCGCCGTCGCCGGCTCGTTTCCGGCCGGCCAGGAGGCTGGGCGGATCGCGTGGCGCTCAGTGCGCCAGGATCTTGTTGAGGAAGTCCTTGGTGCGCGCCTGCCGGTTCTCGGGGTGTCCGAAGAACTCGTCCTTGGAACAGTCTTCCAGGATGCGACCGCCCACATCGATGAAGATCACGCGGTTGGCCACCTTGCGGGCGAAGCCCATCTCGTGCGTAACGACCATCATGGTCATGCCTTCCTTGGCCAGGTTCACCATCACGTCCAGCACCTCGCCGACCATTTCGGGGTCGAGCGCGGAGGTCGGCTCGTCGAACAACATCACGATCGGGTCCATCGACAGCGCACGGGCAATCGCCACGCGCTGCTGCTGCCCGCCCGAGAGCTGGCCGGGAAACTTGTCCTTGTGCGCCATCAGGCCCACGCGATCGAGCATCTTGAGGCCGCGGGTCTTCGCTTCGTCAGCAGTACGCCCCAGCACCTTGATCTGCGCGATCGTCAGGTTTTCCGTCACCGACAAGTGCGGAAACAGCTCGAAACTCTGGAACACCATGCCCACGTGCGAGCGCAGCTTGGGCAGGTCGGTCTTGGCGTCGTACAGGCTGATGCCGTTGACCGAGATTTCACCCTTCTGGATCGGCTCCAGGCCGTTGACCGTCTTGATCAGGGTGGACTTGCCGGAGCCTGACGGCCCGCAGACCACCACCACATCGCCCTTGGCGATGCTGACCGAACAGTCGTTGAGCACCTGCACCGGGCCATACCACTTGGACACATTTTTTATCTGGATCATGTTTCTCTCCGATGCTCAACGAACGATGGCGATCTTCGCCTGCAACCGCTTGACCGACCAGGACAGGCCGTAGCAGATCACGAAATAGACCACAGCGGCCAGCAGGTAGGCCTCTTCAGGGCGCCCGTAGATCTTGCCGGCGGTGGTGAAGCCCTTGAGCATGTCGTAGGCGCCGATGGCGTAGACCAGCGAGGTGTCCTGGAACAGGATGATGGTCTGCGTGAGCAGCACCGGCAGCATGTTGCGAAAGGCCTGCGGCAGCACCACCAGGCGCATGTTCTGGGCATAGGTCATGCCCAGCGCCTGCCCGGCAAACACCTGGCCGCGCGGAATTGACTGGATGCCCGCGCGCATGATTTCGCTGAAGTACGCCGCCTCGAAGGCGATAAAGGTGATGTAGGCCGAGTATTCGGCCCGGTTGTTCATGCCGCCCGGCAGGTAACCGTAGACCCAGCTCGGCACCAGCAGGAAGAACCAGAGGATCACCATCACCAGCGGGATCGAGCGCATGCCGTTGACGTAGATGGTGGCGGGCAAGGCCAGCACCTTGTTGCCGGACAGCCGCATCAGCGCCAGCACCGTGCCCAGCAGGATGCCGCCCAAGGTGGCCACGACGGTCAACTGCACGCTGAAGCGCAAACCGCCCAGCACGAATTTGCTGAGAACATCCCAGTTGAGAAAAGTGAGATCAAGGCCAAGCATGTCAGTGCCCCCCGCCGGTGCCACCCGCGACGATGAAGCCGGGGATGCGGACCTTGGTCTCGATGAAGCCGAACACGCGGTTCACGGCAAACGCCGAGATCGCGTAGAGGATCGTCACCGCGAGGTACACCTCGATGCCGCGCGAGGTCTCTTCCTGCGCCTGCATCGCGAACATCGTCAGCTCGGCGATCGACACGGCAAACGCCACCGACGAGTTCTTCAGCAGGTTCATCGACTCGCTGGTTAACGGCGGCAGGATGATGCGAAAGGCCATCGGCAGGATCACGTACCGGTAGGTCTGCGCCGTCGTGAAACCCAGCGCCATGCCGGCATAGCGCTGGCCCTTGGGCAGGGCTTGAACCCCGGCCCGCACCTGCTCGGCAATCCGCGCCGAGGTGAAGAAGCCCAGGGCAAACACCACCAGCACGAAACCCGGCACCTGCTGGAACACCGGGATCACTTTGGGCACCACGAAATACCAGAGAAAGATCTGCACCAGCAGCGGGATGTTGCGAAACAGTTCCACCCAGAAGTTGGCCAGGCGCACCAGCCAGGGGCTGTTCGGCAGCGTGCGCAAGGTGCCCATGATGCCGCCGAGCGACACCGCCACCACCCAGGAACAACCGGCCACCGCCAGCGTCCAGCTCCAGGCGTCCATCATCCATTGAAGGTACGTCCGACCGCTGCCGTCGTCGCTCAAGAAAACCTGCCAGTCCCACGTCATGTCGATCTCCGCAAGGGTTGTCCCACCGGTATCCTCTTGGTCGCGCACCTGTGCCGCACCGACCGCCTGAACAAGAACCCCGCCGCAGGCCATGCCCCGGCGGGGTCCGTGTGCCCGTCAGATCAGAGACTTACTTCTTGGCGTAGTCTTCCATCGGCTTGTCGTTCGGGTTCGCCCAGGCCGCCTTGGTGCTCTCGCTGGCGGGTAGGCCGACCCTGACGTTCTTCGGCGGGATCGGCTGCACGAACCACTTGTCGTAGATCTTCTGGATTTCGCCCGACTTCATCAGGTCCTTCAGCGTGTCGTCGGCCAGCTTCTTGAAGGCCGGGTCATCCTTGCGCAGCATGATGGCGATCGGCTCGACCGACAGGATTTCACCGACGATCTTGAAATCGGCCGGGTTCTTGGCGTTGGCGATGTTGCCGGCCAGGATGGAGCCGTCCATCACGAAGGCCTCGGCGCGGCCGGACTCGAGCAGCAGGAAGCTGTCGGCATGGTCCTTGCCGAAGATCTCCTTGAAGTCGATGCCACTGGCGCGCTCGTTCTTGCGCAGGGTCTACACCGAGGTGGTGCCCGTGGTGGTGGCGACGTTCTTGCCATTGAGCTGCGCAATCGAAGTGATGCCCGAGCTGGCCTTGACCGCGATGCGCACTTCCTCGACGAAGGTGGTGTCGGCAAAAGCCACGTCCTTCTGGCGTGTGGCGTTGTTGGTGGTGGAGCCGCACTCGATGTCCACGGTGCCGTTTTGCACCAAGGGAATGCGGTTCTGGGAGGTGACCGACTGGTATTTGACTTCCAGCTTCTTGCCAGCGGCCTTTTCCAGGTTGGCGATGATGCGCTGGCACAGCTCGACGTGGTAGCCCGCGTACTTGCCGTCTCCGAGGGTATAGGACAGGGCGCCGGACGAATCGCGAACTCCCATCGTGACGCTGCCGGAGGCCTTGACCTTGGCGATCGTGTCATTGGCCTGGGCCATGGCGCCGCCGGCGGCGAGGGCCATCACGGCAAAAGCGATCAGATGCTTCTTCATACAGATTCCTTGCGTTGATAAAGGTAAAAAAACCGGGTGAACAAATTCTAGGCATTCGGCTTGGCGGGTAAACCCGGAAAACCCTTGTGCGTGGAAACACGCATCTTGAGCCGGCGCCTGCACACAAGCAGGCTTCATGCCCGTACGGTCTCACATCGGTCGGCACCACCCACTGGGTTCGGCGCCGGCCGCTTTCTGCAACGGCGCGAACTGTAAATGGCGGCCTGATGAAAGACCAATGCCAATTCACACACCGGTTATGCAAGAAATGTATAACCGGTCCGATCCTCCTATGCCGCTGCGGATTGGGCCTCCAGAAAGGCCCAAAGCGCCTGCGCCGGGCCCTTGGAGGCCTCTTTGGTCGAGGGTTTTCCCCGATAAGCCCGGACATCCATGAGCAGCTCCAAACCGGTCATTCCAGGCGGCGTGGCCTTGACGAGCTTGCGTTCGCGCAGCTCCTTCTTAACGGCGCTGTAGGGCAGGAAGGCCACGCCATGGCCTTCCAGAGCCATGACCTTCAGGCCTTCGGCCATGTCGGTCTCGTACACGCGATCCAGGTGGATGGCGGTGCCCGCGTCCTTGAGGATCAGGTCCGCCACGCGCCCCAGATAGGCGCCGGGCGCATAGCCCAGGTAGGGCAAGGGCTGGCCCGGACGTCCCGGCAGACAGAACAGCGGCGCACCATCCGCATCCGCCTTGACATAGGGTGCCAGCATTTCCTGCCCGAGACGCACCATCTCGTAGCGGTCGGGGTCGAGCTGCAGCGGCTGTGAGGCATGGTGATAGGCGATAAGCACGTCGCAGCCGCCTTCGACCAGGCGCATCACCGCATCGTGCACATTCAGCGCGATCAGCCTGCTCTTGATCGGCCCGAACGATTCACGCAGGCTCGACATCCAGGCCGGGAAGAAGGTGAAGGCCAGCGTGTGGGGCACCGCAAACTCGATCACGTCATGGCCTGCGGTGGCGTGGCCCCGCAGCATGGCCCGTGTGGTCTGCAAGGCCTGAAGCATCTCCAGCGACTGGTCGTACAGCGTCTGCCCGGCCGGCGTGAGGCGCGTGGGGTAGGAGCTGCGATCCACCAGGTCGGTGCCGGCCCAGGCTTCCAGCGACTGGATGCGCCGCGAAAACGCCGGCTGGGTGATATGACGAAGCTGGGCCGAGCGGCTGAAGCTGCGGGTTTCGGCCAGGCTGACGAAGTCTTCAAGCCACTTGGTTTCCATGCTGCGGATGATAAGGGCCCCGCCGCGGGCTTGAATTACTCTGTTTTTCATAGCATCTTGCGTCCGATCGACGCTGGGGAACTGCCCGATATCTCTCGAAAACCCGCCAAACAGGCGGGTTGAAGACTTGCGCGCTACATTGAAGCGCATGAAACGCATCCTTATCCTCGGCGCGACCGGCTTTGTCGGCCGCCACATCTGCACCCGGTTGTCGCAGGCGGGGTGGAGCGCCATCGTGCCGTCGCGCAGTCCTGCCGCAGCCCGCCACCTTGCAGGGCTGCCCCGAGTCGACGTGGTCCCGGGGGACGTGCACGACGAAGCCACGCTGATCCGGCTGCTCGCCGGCGCTGATGCGGTGGTGAATCTGGTGGCCATCCTGCATGGCAGCGAGGCGGCCTTTGAGCAGGTGCATGTCGAGCTGCCAAAGAAGCTCGCCCGCGCCTGCGCCGCGGCCGGTGTGCGCCGGCTGGTGCAGATCAGCGCGCTGGGCGCGGCCCTGGACGGTCCGTCGATGTACCAGCGCAGCAAGGCGCGCGGCGAGGCCGTGCTGCACACGGAGGCCGCCGCCGATTTCCTGGACCTGACCGTGCTGCGCCCGAGCGTGATCTTCGGCGCGCAAGACAAGTTCTTGAACGTATTCGCCCAGCTGCAGCGGATGTTCCCGTTGATCCCGCTGGCCGGCGCGGACACCCGCTTCCAGCCGGTCTGGGTGGAAGACGTGGCCGCGGCTGTCATGCGCTGCCTGCAGGACGACGCCACCATCGGCCAGACCTTCGAGGCCTGCGGCCCCGAGGTCTTCACCCTGCGGGACCTGGTGCGCCTGGCCGGCCAATACGCCGGTGTCAACCAGGGGCGCGGGCGAGCGGTGTTCGCACTGCCGATGCCGCTGGCGCGGGTGCAGGCCTGGGTGATGGAGCGCCTGCCCGGCGAGCCGCTGATGAGCGGCGACAACCTGGACTCGATGGCGTTGGACAACATCGCCAGCGGCAAGGTGCCCGGCCTGGACGCGCTGGGCATCACGCCGGCCGCGCTGGCCGCGATCGCCCCCGGTTACCTGCGCAAGCGCTGAGAGCGCGCAACCGCGTCGCGCGCGACGCCCTGCGGCCGCATCAATCCGGCCGTGATTTCGCATCAATCGCAGCGGCGCGGCGCGTTAGCATCGCAGTCCACGACAACCCTGGCGGGCATCCGGCCCCAGACCACCGGGTCAAACCGCCACATCGACCGAAAGGCTCTCCATGCCCAAGCTTTACATCGGCAACAAGAACTATTCCTCCTGGTCCATGCGCCCGTGGGTGCTGATGAAGCAGGTCGGCATTCCGTTCGAGGAGGTCATGGTGCGCTTCGACTCGTTCGACGCCGGCTCGGCCTTCAAGCAGGCGGTGGCGGCACAGAACCCGGTCGGCAAGGTCCCCGTGCTGGTAGAGGACGACGGCTTTGCCGTGTGGGACACGCTGGCCATCGCCGAAACCCTGGCCGAGCAGTTTCCCGAGAAGCAGCTCTGGGGGACCGATCCACGGGCGCGCGCCCGCGCCCGCAGCGTCTGCGCCGAAATGCACAGCGGCTTCGGCGCCCTGCGCAGCGCCTGCCCGATGAACATCGAGGCCTCGCTGCCGGCCGTCGGCGCGCTGGCGTTGCGCGACCAGCCCGCCGTGCGCACCGACCTCGCCCGCCTGGTGGCCATGTGGAGCGAGCTGCTGACGCAGCACGGCGGGCCGATGCTCTTCGGGCCGTTCTCGATCGCCGACGCCTATTTCGCCCCGGTCGTCATGCGCATCCGCACCTACGCCCTGCCGGTACCGGCGCCGGTGGCCGCCTACATCGAGCGCCTGTGCGCCTTGCCCGGCGTGAAGGCATGGATCGACGACGCCGTGGCCGAAAAGGATTTCCTGGACTTCGAGGAACCGTACCGGCTGGGCCGGAACTGAGACGAACCAGACGGTCCGCCCCAGCTGCTGGCGTCGCAATCCCCCGATACACTGCGGCGATGCAGATTTATCGGGTGGGTGGATCGGTGCGCGACGAGTTGCTGGGCCTGCCGGTCAAGGACCGGGACTGGGTGGTCGTCGGCGCCACGCCCGAGCAGATGAGCACGCTGGGCTACCTGCCGGTGGGCAAGGATTTCCCGGTCTTCCTGCATCCGCAGACCCGCGAGGAGTACGCGCTGGCGCGCACCGAGCGCAAGACCGCGCGCGGCTACAAGGGCTTCGCCATCCACACCTCGCCCGAGGTGACGCTGGAGGAAGACTTGGCGCGGCGCGATCTTACTATCAATTCGATAGCTGTCTATGACCATTCTGCGCTGGGAACCGGCCAAAATAGGCAAGAAAATGACCTGGTCGACCCCTACGGCGGCCAGCGCGACCTGCAGGCCCGCGTGCTGCGCCATGTGACCGACGCTTTCCGCGAAGACCCGGTGCGCATCCTGCGCGTGGCGCGCTTTGCCGCGCGTTTCAGCGATTTCCGCGTGGCACCCGAAACCCTGCAGCTGATGCGCGAGATGGTCCAGCACGGCGAGGCCGACCACCTGGTGGCCGAGCGGGTCTGGCAGGAGCTGGCGCGCGGGCTGATGGAGGCGACGCCCTCGCGCCTGTTCGACGTCCTGATCGAGTGCGGCGCGCTGAAGGTGCTGCTGCCCGAGCTGGACCGCCTGTGGGGCGTGCCGCAGCGCGCCGACTACCACCCCGAGATCGACACCGGCGTGCACCTGATGATGGTGCTGGACATGAGCGCGCGCCTGCGGGCGCCGCTTCCGGTGCGCTTCGCCTGCCTGGTGCACGACCTGGGCAAGGGCACCACGCCGGTGGAGATGCTGCCGCGCCACATCGGCCACGAGGAGCGCAGCGTGCGCCTGCTCAAAGGCGTGTGCGAGCGCCTGCGCGTGCCGGTGGACTGCCGCGAACTGGCCGAGGTGGTGGCACGCGAGCACGGCAACCTCCACCGCAGCGGCGACTTCGGCGCGCCGGCACTGGTGCGCCTGCTGGAGCGCTGCGACGCCTTTCGCAAACCGGAGCGCTTCGGCGACATCCTGCTCGCCTGCGAGTGCGACGCACGCGGGCGCCTGGGCTTCGAGGATGGCCCGTATCCGCAACGGGCGCGGCTGGCCGGCGCGCTGGCCTCGGCGCAGTCGGTGGCCACCGCAGACATCGCGCAGCAGGCGATGGGCCTCGGCCTCAGCGGCCCGAAAGTCGGCGAGCGCATCCACGCGGCGCGCATCGCGGCGGTGGGCGCCTGGCTTGAAGCCGGATCACCAGCGTCCGGACCCTGATACCCAAAAAAAGCCGCGCGCCCCGCCTCGGGGCAACGCGGCCTTCTTGCCGAACGCGGCGACTCAGACGATCACTGCGAGATCCTGACTTCCTTGAAGTTGGGGTCGGCCTTGATCTGGGCATCGGTGTAGGGCAGTTTCACCCATTCGCCGGCCGAGTACTTGCGGGTCTGGTCGCTGAAATTCACATGGGCCGGGTTCGACGACTGGCTGTAGGTCAGGATGCCCTCGGCCACGGGACCGGCATCGTCCCAGGTGACGAACTGCATGTAGCTGTTGCCATAGGCGCCGGCATTGGTCTTGGGGTCACCGGTGTAGACGTAGGTCCCCGGCGCAATCTGGGTCTTCTCGCCGCGCCAGTTGTTGAAGGTGTAACGCCCGCCCGGGATCGACAGATTGCCTTCGGCACGCTGCACCACCTGCACGTCGGCGGGACGAATCCGGCGTTTGGCGAACGAGTCGAACTGGGCCGTGGCCACCAGGGTCTCGAGCTTGGCCAGCGCCGCCGCCGTGCCCGCATTGCCGCGCGGCGTCTCCAGCGGGTCGGCCGCATTGAACGGCACCGACCAGTAGGAAGGTGCATCCAGTTCGCCCAGCGCCGCATAGAACTCGTAGAACAGCACCGCGCCGACGCTCAGCGGCGCGTGGGTCTTGTCCCAGTCCTTCAGCACGGTACAGGCATCCTTGGCAGCAGCCGAGGCGCTCGCGCTGGCCAGGCACTCGGTCGCAAATCCGGGCAACCATTTCTCAGCCTTGAAGAAGCGGCTCTTCTGGTAGATCTGCTGCAGGTTGGCCACGGTGAAGCGGTTGCCGGGCAGACCATCCGCACCTGACAGGCGGTCGCGGACGATGGCGTGACCGGTGCGGGTGCGGTTGTTCTGCACCGAGCCTTCGGCATCGGGCCCGGTCGCGATGATCTTGGGGTAGCCGGTCAGGAAGCTGTTCGCGGCGGACCACCAGTGGCTGTCGTTGGCGTTCACGATGTAGTCGCTGCGCTTGATGGACGGCCGCTGTGCCGCGCCGATGCTGCCAGACCAGTCGCAGGCCGACGCCGTGCCGGCCATCACCACCAGGCCGGTGGCGGCCATCAGGTCCTGGAACGGCGCCCCGACGTCGCGCCCCGGCACGCAGGCGGCCAGCTGAGGGTCGGCCACCTTGGCAGCCACCGAGTAGTTGAAAAACATCGCATCGCCGTTCTTGTCGGCCGCCATGGTGTTGACCCAGGGCATGGCGGTGTGGGTGGCGGCCGCCTGCAGCAGGCCGTCCACCGTGGTGGCCTTGCCATTGAGGAGGACCTGGTCGATCAGCTTGTAGTTGGCGTAGTTGGCGTCCTGGATCGCGAAGGCCGAGCCCCGACCCCAGGCGAAGTCCTTGTCCATGATCATCGGCCCGAACTCGGTGGTGTAGAGCGTGCGGCTGAGGGTGATCAGCTTGCCGTCGGCGCCTTTGGCCGAGATGCTGAGCGGCACGGCGGTCATCGGCTTGGATGCGCCATCCTTGAGGTAGCGGGTCGGGTTGCTCGGGTCCAGCGCCAGGTAACGCAGCGTGAACCGGTTGTCGGTGGAGAAGGTATGCGTCCAGCCCAGGGTGCTGTTGAAGCCGATCAGCGGCAGCGGCACGCCCAGCAGGGTGGCGCCCATCACGTCGTATTTCTCGCTAGGCACGGTGAGATGGATCTGGTGCAAGCGCAGCGCGCCCCACCAGGGGAAGTGCGGGTTGCCCATCACGATGCCCTTGCCACTTTGCGTGGCGTCCCTGCCCAGGCCGTAACCATTGGAGCCGATGGTGTGGTCCTGCAGGTTCTGCAGGGCTGCGACCATCGGTGAAGCCGCCAGCTGCCTGGCACTGGGCAGCTTCGCCGGCTTCCCGGCTTTCAGGGCGGCAACCGGTGTGCTCGCTGGCGGCTGGGCAGCGCCGATCGAGTTGATGAAGTTCAGCGAGCTGCCGGCGATGGCGGCCTGCGTCAGGCGCAGATAGGCCTCGTCCTCGCTCATCGGCTTGACCCAGTCCGCACCGCGGCATTCGGCCGGCAGATTGGCCGCGCCGGTGTCGGACAGGTAGCGGTTGTAGCCGGCCGCGAAGCCCGTCACGATGTCGCGCGCCGACTGGCTCGATTCGGCCTTGATCCGCTCGGCCTGCGCCTTGGTCATGAGGAGCTTGTAGAAGAAGTCGGAATCGACGTTGCCGGAGATCGTGCCCAGCTGGCCCAGGTAGCCGCCGGTGGCGCCGAAATACTGCGCGCGCTCGCCGCGCAGCGTGACCAGCTCTTCAGCGTACAGGCAGACGTTCTGCTGGGCAAACGCATAGCCGTAACCGAAGCCAGCGCCCTTGAAGTTGTCGGCCACGACATGCGGCACGCCATAGGAGGTGGTGCGGATGGTGGCGGAATACTCCGGCGCGGGGTCGTCGCTGCTGGAGCAGGCGGCCAGGATGGCGGCCACGGCAACGGCGCTCAGCTTGAGCGGGGTGGCGAGGCGCGCGGCGCCACGGGACACAGGTTTCATTGTTATCTCCTTGGGGTTGGGTCGGCATCGGGACCCCGGTCAGGGCCGAGAAGGATCATAGGCCGGCGTCCAACGGTGCCGCAGCTTGGTTTTCCCTAGGTTGATATGCTCGCCGCATGAAAGCCGACCTGCTGGCCCTGGCCGCCATCGCCCTGTGGGGCACGCTGGCCCCGCTGGGCGTGAAACTGACCCACCTGCCCCCGTTCCTGCTCACCGGCCTGGGCCTGCTGGTGGGCAGCCTGATCGCCTTGCCGCTGTCGCGTTTCCGCCTGAGCGAGTGGCGGGTGCCGCTGCCCACGCTGCTGGTCGGCATCTACGGCCTGTTCGGCTTTCACTTCCTGCTGTTCATGGCGCTGCGCACCGCGCCGGCGGTGGAGGCCAACCTGATCAACTACCTCTGGCCGCTGGGCATGGTGGTGCTGGCGCCGCTGTTCCTGCCGGGCGTCACGCTGCACACCCAGCACGTGGCGGCGGCGCTGATCGGCTTTGCCGGCGCGGCGATCGCGATCCTGGGACGTGGCGGCGCGGGCGAGACCGGCTCAGGCTTTCAGATCGGCTACCTGCTGGCGCTGGCGTCGGCCTTCGTCTGGTCCAGCTACTCGCTGCTGACGCGGCGCCTGCCGCACTTTCCGACCGCCGCCGTGGGCGGCTTCGCGGCCGCGTCCGGCCTGCTGTCGCTGGCCTGCCATGCGGCGCTGGAGCCCTCGGTCACGCTGACCGCCGGCGACTGGCTGCTGGTGGTCGCGCTGGGCTTGGGGCCGCTGGGCGGGGCGTTCTTTCTGTGGGATGCCGCCATCAAGCGCGGCGACACGCGGCGCATCGGCCTGCTGGCCTTTGCCACGCCGATCCTCTCCACCGTGCTGCTGCTGGTGACCACCGGCCAGCCGCTGCAGTGGAACGTGGCGGTGGCGGCCGTGCTGGTGGTGGGCGCGGCCCTCTGGGGCAGCCGCTAGCGTCGGGGCCCGGGTTGACGAGCGGCCGTGCCGCTCAGCGCCGGTTGGCCTGCACCCAGCGTGCAATGTCCGCCGCCGAGCGCATTGCGCCCGCCTGGCGCGCCACCTCGCGGCCGCCCTGGAACAGGGCCAGCGTCGGGATGCTGCGGATGTTGAAGCGCGCGGCCAGATTCTGATGGTCCTCGGTGTTGACCTTGACCAGCCGAAGCTGCGGCTCCAGCTGGGCGGCGGCCTGCTCGAAGGCCGGGGCCATCATGCGGCACGGGCCGCACCAGGGCGCCCAGAAGTCCACCAGCACCGGGATCTGGCTGCGGCCGATGTGGCGGTCGAACCCCGCTTCATCGAGTGCCAGCGGCTGACCGGTGAACAGCGGCTTGTGACAGCCCCCGCAGTCCGGCGCGCTGGAAAGATCGGTCGTCTTGACGCGGTTCGTGGTGTGGCAGTGCGGACAGACGATATGCAGTGATTCGCTCATGGATCAATACCCCTTTGGGTATCAAACTGAGGTCAGCCTGGCGGGTTTCAAGGCCTGACCGGGACCGGCCGGTTACGTCGCTCAGATCAGCTTCGACACCAGCGAGGCCAGGCCACTGAGCAGCAGCGTCGTGGTCAGCGGGATGAACCACTCGCGCCCGAACAGGTGGAAGCGGAAATCGCCCGGCAACCGGCCAAAGCCCAGCTTCTGCAGCCAGGGCATGAGCCCGTTGAACAGGATCAACGCCAGAAAAACGACGATCAACCAGCGGATCATGTGCAGCAGCCGGCGTCAGAGCACATGAGTGCGGTCGCCGTGGGTGAAGCCGAGCGCCTCCCAGGGCTCGCCGGTGCAAAAGCCGATCACCTTGAACAGTTCGCCCATCTCGTGCTCGGCGATCAGCTTCAGGGCATTGGCCCGCTGGGCCAAGGTGGCCGACTCCATCAAGGAAGCCAGCCCGCAGTTCAGCAGAAAGCGCGCCTGGCTGGTGTAGCCCAGCACGTTCAGGCCGGCGTCCTGACCGGCCAGCGCCACCCCGGTGAAGTTGACGTGTGCGGTGATGTCTTTCAGCCCGACATCGGCCAGCGGGTTGGTGTCAGCCTGGTGCGCGCGGTGGCACATCACCGTGCCCATGTGCCGCTGCGGATGGTAGTACTCACTCTCCGGGAAACCATAGTCCAGAAAGAAAGCGGCGCCACCCCGGCCGCCGCTTTGCAGGCTGGCCCGGAAGCGGTCGGCCAGTGTGGCAATGAAAGCCTCGGCCTGGGGGTGGATTTCGCTCAGGTAGTCCTGAGGGCCTTCGACCTCGACCGGCGGCCGCAGTTCGGTGGGGCGGTCGGCCCAGGCCAGGGCATCGCCCTCCAGCGCCACGCCACGCTCCCACCAGACGCCGCCGGCCTGCCCACCCTGGCGCACCAGCAGCTTGACCGGCATGGCATCCAGCACCTCGTTGCCCACCACCACGCCCTGAATCGCCTCGGGCAGCGCGTCCACCCAACGCACGGTGTCGCCAAAGCCGGCCAGTCGCGCCTGCTGGCGCGCACGCAGCGTGCCCGACAGGTCCACGATGGTATAGCGGCGCACCGTCTCACCGAGGGTCCCCAGCAGCTGCTGCGCCAGCGCGCCGGAGCCGGCGCCGAATTCCCAGACCTCGTCGGTGCCGGTGGCGGCCAGCGCCTCGCCCACCTGCGCCGCCAGCGCCTGGCCGAACAGCGGGCTGAGCTCCGGCGCGGTCACGAAATCGCTGCCCTCGCCCTTCACGCCCTCGGGCATGGTGCCGAACTTGGCACCGCTGTTGGCGTAATAGCCCAGTCCCGGCGCGTACAGCGCCAGTGCCATGAAGCGGTCGAAGCCGATCCAGCCGCCACCGGCCTGAATGGCCCGCTGCAGCAGTTTGTGCAGGGCGCTCGTTAAACTTGTGGGTTCTGTCATCGCCCCGGATTGTCCCTGAATGTCCACTCCCCCACTCCAGCGCACCGTCCTGGTCACCGGCGCAGCCCTGCGCCTGGGCCGCGCGTTCAGCCTGGCCTTTGCCCGGGCGGGCTGGAATGTGGCGTGCCACTACCAGCACTCGCGTGAAGAGGCCCTGAGGACGTGCGCCGAAGTCGAGGCCCTGGGCCGGCGGGCCTGGGCCATTGCGGGCGACCTGGCCAACACGGCGGCGATCGAGCGCGCCTTCGCCGAGCTGACACAGGCCATCGGCGGGGTTCCCGGCGCCATCGTCAACAACGCCTCGCTGTTCGAACCCGACACCGGAGCCGATTTCTCTCCCGTGTTGCTGCAGCGCCAGATGCAGGTGAACCTGCTGGCACCGCTGCAGCTGGGCACGCTGCTGGCGCGCGCCGCGTCGCAGCCCGCGGCCGGCCAGCCGGTGCCCGTGGTGCTCCATGTGCTGGACCAGAAGGTGTTCAACCTGAACCCTGACTACTTCTCCTACACGCTGTCCAAGCTGGCCCTGGAGCGCGCGGTGGCCCTGCAGGCGCAGGCGCTGGCGCCACGCGTGCGGGTCAACGGCATCGCCCCCGGGCTGGTCTACGTGAGCGGCCCGCAGACCGGTGACAACTTCGAGCGCGCCCGCAGCGTCAATCTGCTGCGCAGCCCCATCGACCCCGACGACGTCGCACGCACGGCCGTGTTCCTGGCCGAGAACGATTCCATCACGGGCATCACCGTCGCTGTGGACAAGGGCCAGCACCTGGTGCCCCTGGAACGCGACATCATGTTCGTGGCCGAACAACTGGCGCCCAAGCCGCCCCCCGAGAACCCATGACCTCCAACGCACCACCGGACCCGTTGCTCGGCGACTGCCGCCGCATCTTCCTGCGCGGGCTCACGCGGCATGTGCGCATCGGCGTGCATGATTTCGAACGCGTGGCGGCGCAGCGCATCATCTTCGACATCGACCTGTACGTACCGCTGGCCGACAACACGCCGCGCAACGACCGGATCGACGAGGTGGTGAACTACGACTTCGTGCGCGACGAGGTCAGCCGCATCGTCACGCAGGGCCACATCGACCTGCAGGAGACGCTGTGCGACACGGTGCTTGCGGCCATGCTGGCCCACCCCCAGGTGGTGGCGGCGCGCGTGTCCACGCGCAAGCCCGACGTGTACGACGACTGCGACGCCGTGGGCGTCGAGACTTTCCGGCACAAGCCCCCGCGACCATGACCACCATCCCGCCGGCCACCGGCCAGCAGACCCTGACCCTCACCGGGCTGCGCTTCGACGCCAACCTGGGCATCCTCGCGCAGGAAAAAACCGCGCCGCAGCCGATCCAGGTCGATGCGGAGCTCAACCTCGGCCCCCAGCCCCTGCTGCCGCACGACGACGACATCACCCATGTGCTGGACTACCGCAAGGTGCGCAAGATCATCATCGACGAATGCACCGCCGAGCACGTCAACCTGCTGGAGAGCCTGATCGGCAAACTGGCCGCGCGCCTGATGCAACTGCCGGGCGTGGTGGGCGTGCGCGTGAAGATCGCCAAGCTGGAGATCTTCGACGACTGCGAGGTCGCGATCCGCGCGGAGGCCGGCCAGTGGTAACCCAAGGAAATTGGGGTCGGATCCCGATTGCGAACGACCCGCAACCTGCTGAAACCAAGGCCAAGCGCAATCGGGCTCTGACCCCGATTTCCGCTGTTGGGAGAAAACCATGACGACCCCCTGGATCGAAGACGAGGTTCAAGCCGCCCCCCGCACCGATTTCAGGATCGAGCGCGAGACCCACAAGCTCGAAAAGCGCCTGTGCCGCCAGATGGGCCAGGCCATCATCGACTTCAACATGATCGAGGAAGGCGACAAGGTCATGGTGTGCCTGTCGGGTGGCAAGGACAGCTACGGCCTGCTCGACATCCTGCTCAAGATGCAGGCGCGCGCGCCGATCCACTTCGACCTCGTCGCGGTCAACCTCGACCAGAAGCAGCCCGGCTTTCCCGAGCACATCCTGCCCGAGTACCTGACGAAGCTCGGCATCCCGTTCCACATCGAGAACCAGGACACCTACTCCATCGTCAAGGACAAGATCGCGCCGGGCAAGACGATGTGCAGCCTGTGCAGCCGGCTGCGCCGCGGCATCCTGTACCGCGTGGCCGACGAGCTGGGCGTCACCAAGATCGCGCTGGGCCACCACCGCGACGACATGCTGCAGACCTTCTTCCTGAACATGTTTTTCGGCGGCAAGTTGAAGGGCATGCCGCCCAAGCTGGTCAGCGATGACGGCCGCCACATCGTGATCCGCCCGCTGGCCTACGCGGCCGAGAAAGACCTGGTCCGCTGGGCCGAGCACCGGCAGTTTCCGATCATCCCCTGCACGCTGTGCGGCAGCCAGGACAACCTGCAGCGCCAGCAGATGAGCGCCATGCTGAAGGAGTGGGAGAAGAAGCACCCCGGCCGCATCGAAAACATGTTCTCGGCGCTGCAGAACATCGTGCCCTCGCACCTGATGGATGCGAAACAGTACGACTTCCAGGGCCTGACCGTCACCGGTATCGCCAGCGACGACGGCGACAAGGCCTTCGACGAAGAAGACATCGCAGTCCCGACCCTGCCCGGCCTGCAGGTGGTTTCCCTCTAGACCGACCCACCCCGCCCCCACCATGGACGCCACCCGCATCATCGCCATCCGCCACGGCGAAACCGCCTGGAACGTGGACACCCGCATCCAGGGCCAGCTCGACATTCCGCTGAACGACACCGGGCGCTGGCAGGCCGAGCGCCTGGCCCGCGCGCTTGCGGTGCGCGAGGCCATCCAGGTGATCTACACCAGCGACCTGCTGCGCGCCTGGGAGACCGCCCGCGCCGTCAGCGAGTCCACCGGCGCGCCGCTGGTCACCGAAGAAGGCCTGCGTGAACGCGGCTTCGGTGTGTTCCAGGGCAAGACCTTCACCGAGATCGAGGCCTCGCTGCCCGAGGAGGCCCAACGCTGGCGCACGCGCGACCCGTTCTGGGCGCCCCCCGGCGGCGAGTCGCTGACCGCCATGCGCCGGCGCGTGATCGAGACGCTGCACACGCTGGCCTCGCGCCATGTGGGCGAGCAGATCGTGATGGTGGCGCACGGCGGCGTGATGGACCTGCTGTACCGCGCGGCCACCGGGCAGGAACTGCAGGCGCCGCGCACCTGGCAGCTCGGCAACACCGCCATCAACCGCCTGCTGTGGACGCCCGAGGGGCTCACGCTGGTCGGCTGGTCAGACACCTCCCACCTCGAAGACGAGTCGCTCGATGAAAGCACCACCTGAGGCCCCTCCGCCGCTGCCCGCCGCGTTGGCTGCCCTGACAGGCCAGGGCGTGGCCGCCATCGACACGCCCGCGGCAGTGATCGATCTCGACGCGATGGAGCGCAACCTGGCGCGCATGGCCGCATTTGCGCGCACCCACGGGGTGCGGCTTCGCCCGCACGCCAAGATGCACAAGAGCGCCTTTCTCGCACGGCTGCAGATGCAGGCTGGCGCGGTGGGCGTGTGCGTGCAGAAGACCTCGGAAGCCGAGGCGCTGGCCGCGGCCGGCGTGACCGACATCTACATCAGCAACGAGGTCAGCGACGCGGCCAAGTTGCAGCGGGTGGCCGCGCTGGCGCAGCGCCTGCAGGCGGCGGTCGGTCGGCTGGCGATTGCGGTGGACAGCCTGGAGGGCATCGCCCGGCTCGCGGCGGCCTTTGAAGCGCTGGCTGCCGGCACCATGCCGCCGCTGGTCGACGTCTTCGTCGAAATCGACGTGGGCCAGGGCCGCTGCGGCGTGCCGCCCGGCGAGGCCGCCGTCGCACTGGCGCAGGCGATCGCCGCCCAGCCCGTGCTGCGCTTCGCGGGCCTGCAGGCCTACCACGGCCGCGCCCAGCACCAACGCGGCGTGGCCGAGCGGCGCGACGCCATCGCCCGCGCGGCCCAAGCGGTGCAAGACACCCGCGCGCGGATCGAGGCCGCAGGCGTTGAGGTGCCGCTGGTCACGGGCGCCGGCACCGGCACCTTTGCCCTGGAGACGGCCAGCGGCGTCTGGGGCGAATTGCAGGCCGGCAGCTACCTGTTCATGGACGCCGACTACGCCGCCAACGCGCACGACCCGGCGCAGCCCGCCTTCGAGCACGCGCTGTTCATCAAGAGCCAGGTCATCTGCGTCAGCGCCGCCCATGCCGTGTGCGACGCCGGCCACAAGAGCCACGCCATCGACTCGGGCCTGCCACGGGTGCATGGCCTGCCCGGCCAGCCGCCGCTGACCTTCGCCAACGGCGGCGACGAGCACGGCATCCTGCATCCGCCAGACGGCAGCGCCCTGCCCGGGTTGGGCGACACGGTCTGGCTCATTCCCGGCCATTGCGACCCGACGGTCAACCTGCACGACCACCTGATCGGCGTGCGTGGCGGGCTGGAACACGGCACGGTGGAGCGCATCATCAGGGTTGACGCGAGGGGCGCGCTGACCTGATCCGGCGGAAAATCGGGGCATGAGCCCCAGCCAAGTCATTGTTCTCGCCGCGCCGGTTTTTTTCCTGCTGATCGCCCTCGAATTCGCGTGGGGCGTGCGCAAGGGGCGCAACACCTACCGGCTGGCCGATGCCATCAACAGCATCAGCCTGGGCATGCTGAGCCAGATCAGTGCGGTGTTCACCCGGCTGCTGCGGGTGGGCCTGTACACCGCGGTCTATGCGTCGGTCTCGCTGGTGCCGCTGGAGGAGGCCCGTGCCTTCTGGACCACCTGGCAGGGCTGGCTGCTGGCGCTGGTCTTCTACGACTTCTGCTACTACTGGCTGCACCGCATGGGCCACGAGGTGGCCGTGCTCTGGGCCGCTCACGTGGTGCACCACCAGAGCCAGGACTACAACCTGTCCACCGCGCTGCGCCAGACCAGCAGCGGCGCGCTGCTCGGCTGGATCTTCTACCTGCCGATGGCCATGGCCGGCGTGCCGCCGCTGGTGTTCGGCATCGTCGCGCTGGTCGACCTGCTCTACCAGTACTGGGTGCACACCGAACACGTGCCCAAGCTGGGCTGGTTCGACCGCTGGTTCTGCAGCCCCTCGAACCACCGGGTGCACCACGCGGTGAACGACAACTACCTCGACAAGAACTACGGCGGCATCCTGATCGTCTGGGACCGTTTGTTCGGCACCTTCCGCGATGAGGACCTGGCCGAGCCCTGCGTCTATGGCACGCGCGGCGCGCTCAACAGCTGGGACCCGCTTTGGGCCAACGCCGAGGTGTACTGGGCGCTGGCGAAGGATGCCTGGCACACCCGCAGCTGGGCCGACAAATTACGCGTCTGGCTCAAGCCGCCGGGCTGGCGCCCCGCCGATTTGGCGCAGCGCTTTCCGAAGCCGCCCTTCGACATGGCCAGGGTACAGATGTTCGAACCGGTGATCAGTCCCACGGTGGCCTGGTTTGCCGGCCTGAATTTCACGGTGCTGCTGGGCGGCGTGATCGTGTTTCTCTGGCACGCCGACCGCCTGCCACTGGCGCAGGCCGCGCTGTGGTTCTCGGCGCTGACGGCCGGCCTGTGGGCGGTCGGCGCGGTGACGCAAGGCCGCATCAAGGTGCTCGAAGCCCTGCTGATCCAGGCTGCCGCACTGGCCACCGCCACCAGCGCCGCCGGACTGCCGGACCTGTACCGGGTGATCAAACCTTTGCCGATGCTGATTGCTATCTTCCTGATAGCAACTTATGACCCATTGGCGCTGGGAAGTGGCCAGAAAGATTCCAATGTTCCCAATATCGCGCCTTCCGGCAGGCTCTGGCTGCTCGCGGCGCTGGCCGGCTCGCTGGCGGGCGACGTGCTCCTGCTCTTCCCGGGCTATTTCGTCCCAGGGCTGGTGGCCTTTTTGCTGGCGCATGTCGCGTACCTCGTGCTGCTACGCCAGGGCGTGGGCTGGTTTCCCAGCCGCGGCGCACTGGCTGCCACGATGGGCGTTGGGGCGGCGATGTACGCCTTCCTGTGGACGGGCGGCCTGCCCGCCGGCCTGCGCGCGCCGGTCGCAGCCTACGTCGCCGTGATCGCGTTGATGGCCGCGCAGGCGATCGGCCGCGCGACGGTGCAGCGCAATGCGGCGTCCCGGGCGGTGGCCGTGGGTGCGTGCTGCTTCATGCTCAGCGATACGCTGCTGGCCACCAACAAGTTCGTGATGCCGCTGCCGCTGGCGTCGTTCTGGGTGCTGAGCAGCTACTACGCGGCGCAGGTGCTGATCGTCGGGGGATGGTTGCGCGGCCAGACGGTGGCGCAGGCGGGGGTCCGCCCGGGCGCGGAGTCACTTCGTTTTCAATAGCGGCTTGTGGCCATCCCACGCTGGGATGGTGCCATTTTCACTCCGAAAACAGCTCGCTGGCGACCTTCGGGGGCGCCACACCCAGGTGCCGGTACGCCGCCAGCGTCGCGATGCGTCCGCGCGGGGTGCGCTGCAGGAAACCCTGCTGGATCAGGTAGGGCTCGATCACGTCCTCGATGGTGTCGCGCTCCTCACCGATACTGGCCGCGATGTTGTCCAGCCCCACCGGACCGCCGTCGAAGCGGTGGATCACCGCCTCCAGCAGCTTGCGGTCCATCACGTCGAAGCCTTCCGGGTCCACGTCGAGCATGGCCAGCGCACGGTTGGCGATGTCCAGCGTGATGCGGCCCGAGCCCTTGACGTCGGCGTAGTCGCGCACGCGGCGCAGCAGGCGGTTGGCGATGCGCGGGGTGCCGCGTGAGCGCCGCGCGATCTCGAACCCGCCTTCGTCGTCCATGGGCGTCTTCAGCAGCCCCGCGCTGCGCGTGACGATGCGCCCCAGTTCAGTGGCGGTGTAGAACTCCAGCCGCGAGACGATGCCGAAGCGGTCCCGCAGCGGGTTGGTCAGCATGCCGGCGCGCGTCGTGGCGCCCACCAGCGTGAAGGGCTGCAGGTCGAGCTTGATCGAGCGCGCCGCCGGCCCCTCGCCGATCATGATGTCGATCTGGTAGTCCTCCAGCGCGGGGTAGAGGATTTCCTCCACCACGGGCGACAGGCGGTGGATCTCGTCGATGAACAGGACGTCGTTCTTCTCCAGGTTGGTCAGCAGCGCCGCCAGGTCCTTGGGTTTTTCCAGCACCGGCCCGCTGGTCTGGCGCAGGTTGACGCCCAGTTCGGCCGCGATGATGTGGGACAGCGTGGTCTTGCCCAGCCCCGGTGGGCCGAACAGCAGCACGTGGTCCAGCGCCTCGTCGCGCTTGCGGGCGGCGCCGATGAAGATCTCGAGCTGCTCGCGCACCTTGACCTGGCCGACGTACTCGTCGAGCAGCTTGGGCCGTAGCGCGCGCTCGATGGCCTCCTCATGCGGGGACACGGGCGCGGCAGAGACCACGCGCTTGGGCGGCGCGGGCAGGAAGTCGTCGGTCTGGATGCTCATGGTGACCCGGATTATTTCGCCAGCGCCTTCAGCGCCAGCTTGATGCCTTCGCTCACGCCCACATCCACCGGCAGCGGCTTGAGCGCCAGCGCCGCTTCCTTGTCGCTGTAGCCCAGGGCCACGAGCGCCTGCTGGATGTCGGCGTGGGCATCGCTGGCCAGCGACACCGGCGCACCCAGGTCGGCGCCGAGCTTGCCCTTGAGCTCCAGCAGCAAGCGCTCGGCGGTCTTTTTGCCGATGCCCGGCACCTTCACCAGCCGCCCGGCCTCCTGCGCGGTGATGGCCTGCGCGAGCTCGCCCACGCTCATGCCCGAGAGCACCGAGAGCGCGGTGCGCGGCCCCACGCCGCTGATCTTGATCAGCTGGCGGAACGCCTCGCGCTCGGGCGCGGTGGCAAAGCCATAAAGCAGCTGGGCATCCTCGCGCACCACGAAGTGGGTCAGCAGCGTGACCGGCTCGCCGAGAGCCGGCAGGTTGTAGAAAGTGCTCATGGGCACGCTGACTTCATAGCCCACCCCATGGCAATCGACCAGCACATCGGGCGGGTTCTTGAGGCTGAGCGTGCCGGTGAGTTTTCCGATCATGGGTATCCTGGTGGTGGGGTTGCGGCTCAGGGCTGCACCAGACCGCGCCGCGCCGCTTCCAGTGCGGCTTCGGCGCGGGACGACACGTTGAGCTTGCGGTAAATCTGCTTGATGTGGTCTGCGATGGTGTGCCGCGACAGGCCGAACTGCTGGGCAATCTCCGGGAGCGTGTACCCCTTGGCCACGCGCTGCAGCACGTCGGTCTCGCGCTCGGTCAGCTTGACCTCGTGCTCGATCTGGCGCATCAGCGTCTTCTGACGCTGCGGACTGCTGGCAAAGTGAGAAAGCACCCGGCGCGCGATCGGTGGCGAGAGCGGGGGTTCGCCCTGCGTCATGCGCAGCAACTGGGCAATCAGCGTTTCCTGCGGTTGCTCCTTCAGGAGGTAGCCAAAGGCTCCGGCTTGGAGGGCAGGAAACAGGTGGTCGTCATCGTCATAAATGGTCACCACCACCGGCACGGCCCGCGGTTGATGGTGGCGCAGCGCACCCACCACGTCGATGCCGGAGCCGTCAGGCAGGCCCAGGTCGATCAGCGCCAGGTCAAAGGGGCGCTCGGCCACCCGCGCCAGGGCCTGGTCCACGCGCGCAGCCGTGGTGACCTCCACCTCGGGAAATGCCGCGCGGGCCACCTCAGCGAGCCAGTCCCGGATTTCCGGAAGGTCTTCAACGATCAGGGCGTGTTGCATTTGATGATGGTAGCGGATGCACCTGCGACGCAAGTTCGGGCGCATCCGCAGCGCCACCCCCGTCCGGCAGAAGCGGCACCCGCACCAGGAGCATGGCGCCGCCCATCGGCCCGGTTTGCCAGGCATGCCGGCCGCCCAGGATGCGCACGCGCCGCTCGATGCCTCCCAACCCGTTGCCCTTGGCGCCCATAGCCGCGACGTCCATGCCGCACCCGTCATCTTCGACCGACAGGGTCATCGCCCCGGTCGGAAAAGCGATCTCCACGCGGCAACGGCTGCCACCGCTGTGACGGATCAGGTTGGAAACGGCCTCGCGCAACACGCGGGTGAGCTGCACCTGCATGCGCGCGGGCAACAGCAGGCCCGGTGCGGGCTCCGCCGCCGACCAGTCGGCCGCGAAGTGGGCGGCCGCAAGGCGCTGCACCGTCTCGGCGCGCCAGTCGGCCAGCACATCGACCGCACGCAAGGGCTCACTGACCATGCCGCGCACCGACAGGCGCATTTCATCGAGGGCCTGGCGCGCCATGCCCGCGAGTTGCCCGCGGTCGTCCACACGGCTGCTTTCGTGGGCAATGCTCAGCAATTTGGCCCCCAGATCGTCGTGCAGATCCGAGGCGATGCGCTGGCGCTCGTCCTGAACCGCCTCCCGCGCCCGAAGGCTGGAGAGTTCGGCGTAATTGCGCTCGATCTCGGTGGATTTTTCCGCCACCCGGCGTTCCAGTTCGATATTGAGCTCTTCGCTGCGGCGCAGGTTGTCGCTGAAAAGCCAGATCAGACGCAGGCAAAGGGGCAGCAGGGTGATCGGCCCGCCCAGATGGCCGAAATGCATCTTCAGCGGCAGCCCCAGGAACGCAGCGGCCAGTTCGACCAGCGTGATCGCCACCATCGTCAGCAGAATCACGGAAAACAGCCAGAAATCCCTGCGCGAGACTTGCCACGAAACGGCCAGGAACCAGATGGCAGCAAGAATGAACTGTGGTACCAGCCAGTAGTAGTTCCATCGCGCCAGCGGATAGACATTTTCCTGCCCGCCCCAAAGAAAGACCAGCGGGATCACCAGCATCTGCCACCACAGAACCTGATTGACCCAGCCCACGCTTCGCCCGAGAAAGCGCATCAGAAAGAGCACCAGACCCGATACGCACAGCGGCGCGGTCGCCGGCACCAGCATCTCGATCCACGGCCCGGGCAGCGGCGGATCGATGATGTACAGGCGCGTGGTGTTCAGCGTCCACCAGCCGATCCACAGTGTGAAGTACCCGTAGTAGGTGTCCCTGGGCCGCGTCAGCCACAAGGCGCCTATGAAGACGGTAAATGCACCCAGCAAGGCCGTGATGACCTTGGGTAGCGTGATGTTCCACCACAGCGCCTGCTCGTACAGGGGCCGAAGTTCGTCTGATGCCCCAACGCGCACCACCGACAACCCTGAAGACCGCTGTGCGGCAGAGACCTGACGCAGCGGATAGCCCACGACCTGAATGTGGATCGTGTTGACACCGGGTTTCAACAGGGCCTGGGGCAGCATGAACATCTGCGGCGTGAAGCAGTTGCGGCTGTATGGCAACGTCAGCTTCCCGCCGGAACCCACCGGCGACCCGTTCAGGTACACCGCCAGATTGCTGCAGACGCGCTCCACATAGATGGCCGGGACCTGGCTGCCTTGCACGAGGCGGGTGGTGTCCAGCGGTATGCGGTACCAGAGTTCGCCGCCATATTCGGGGCGGGTTCGGCCCCAGTCGTCCGGCAAGGTCTGTGCACGCCAGCCAGAAGCCGGCGCGCTCCTTTCAGAAAAGCCGGGCGCTTGCGAAACTTCGGCCTCACGAATCTCAAGCACCTCGGCCTGCACGGCCGCGGCGGCGAACAAACCCAATGCGCCGGCCAAGGCCAGCGCGCGGGAAAGGGCGACAATCATGAGCAGCATCCACTTCACGCCATGATTGTCCGTCACACCTTCACTCCCCATAACAACACCCGCCTGTCCCACCTGTGCGGCCCCATGGACGCGCACCTGCGCACGATCGAAGCGGCGCTACAGGTCAGCATCGCGCACCGGCACGAGCAGTTCAAGGTGGACGGACCCAAGGCCAAGGCAACGCGCGCGATGGAGGTGCTGCAGGCGTTGTACGAGATGGCCGAGCGCGCGATCCCCGCAGACAAGATCCAGCTGATGCTGGCAGGCGAGGGCGAATCCCTGACGGCCGGCGAAGACGGCGCCGTGGTGCTGCACACCCGCCGCGCCGACCTGCGCGCGCGCACGCCCAACCAGAGCCTGTACCTGGAGGCCATGGCCACGCACGACATCACCTTCGGCATCGGCCCGGCCGGCACTGGCAAGACCTACCTCGCGGTGGCCAGCGCCGTGGACGCGCTGGAGCGCGCCTCGGTGCAGCGCATCGTGCTGACGCGCCCGGCGGTGGAGGCCGGCGAGCGTCTGGGTTACCTGCCGGGCGACCTGGCGCAGAAGGTGGACCCCTACCTGCGCCCGCTCTACGACGCGCTGTACGACCTGATGGGTTTCGACAAGGTGACCAAAGCCTTCGAGCGCGGCGCGCTGGAGATCGCGCCGCTGGGCTTCATGCGCGGGCGCACGCTGAACCACGCCTTCGTGATCCTGGACGAGGCGCAGAACACCACGCCCGAGCAGATGAAGATGTTCCTGACCCGCATCGGCTTTGGCGCCAAGGCGGTTGTGACCGGCGACGTGAGCCAGATCGACCTGCCCAAGACCCAGCTCAGCGGCCTGATCGACGCCGAGCGCGTGCTGCGCCGCGTCAAGGGCATCGCCATGTGCCACCTGACCTCGGCCGACGTGGTGCGCCATCCGCTGGTGGCGCGCATCGTCGACGCCTACGACCAGCGCGGGCGCACGGCCGCAGCGCGCAAGACAGCTGAATAACTATTTCTTTGATAGCATCCAGTGACCGCCCGACGCTGGAAATGCACGGATTTGACGCGAAAATGCGCCTGAACACCCTTCAACTCTCGCTGCAGTTCGGCGATCTGGCCGATGCGGCCCTGCACCGCATCGCCCTGCCCCGCCACAAGGTCGCGCGCTGGATTCGCCATGCGCTGGCCGCGGATGCCGAAATCACGGTGCGCATCGTCGGTCTCGAGGAAGGCCGTGCGCTGAACCGGGACTACCGCCAGAAAGACTACGCCACCAACGTGCTGACCTTCGACTACACCCGGGAGCCCCTCGTCACCGCCGACCTGGTGCTGTGCGCCCCGGTGGTCGAGCAGGAGGCGCGCGAACAGGGCAAGACGCTGCAGGCCCACTACGCGCACCTGCTGGTGCACGGCACGCTGCACGCCCAGGGCTGGGACCACGAGACCAGCCGGGCAGACGCCGAGGAAATGGAGGCGTACGAGATTCAGATTCTGGCAAGGCTGAACCTGCCGAACCCATATTCATGATTCTTTTCTAAGAAAGGCTCTCGAACGCCTTAAAACGGCATCTTGGGCATGCCGCCCATGCCCTTCATGCCACCCATGCGCTTCATCATCTTCATCAGGCCGCCGCCCTTCATCTTCTTCATCATGTCCTGCATCTGCTCGAATTCCTTGAGCAGGCGGTTCACTTCCTGAACCTGCACCCCTGCACCGGCCGCAATGCGGCGCTTGCGGGTGGCCTTGAGCAGCTCGGGCTTGCGCCGCTCCTGCGGCGTCATGCTGTGGATGATGCCCTGCTTGCGAACGATGTCTTTCTCGGCCCGGCTCAGGTCGGCCTCGGATGCCTTGGCCGCCATCTGCGTGGGCAGCTTGTCCATGAGGCTGGACAGGCCGCCCATCTGCTTCATCTGCTGGATCTGGGCGAGGAAGTCGTTCAGGTCAAAGCCCGCGCCACTCTTGACCTTCTCGGCCAGCTTCTGCGCCGCGGCCATGTCCACCCCGGCCGTCACCTGCTCGACCAGCGCCACGATGTCGCCCATGCCCAGGATGCGCCCGGCGTGGCGCTCGGCGTCGAACACCTCCAGCCCGTCGATCTTCTCGCTGGTGCCGGCAAACTTGATCGGCGCCCCGGTGATCTGGCGCACCGAGAGCGCAGCGCCCCCGCGCGAGTCGCCATCGGTCTTGGTCAGGATGATGCCGGTCAACGGCAGGGCTTCCTTGAACGCTTTGGCCGTATTCGCCGCGTCCTGACCCTGCATGGCATCCACCACGAACAGGGTTTCGACCGGCTTGAGCTCAGCATGGAGTTCGCGGATTTCCCGCATCAGCGCCTCATCGATCGCCAGCCGGCCCGCCGTGTCGACCAGCAGCACGTCGAAATAGTGCTTGCGGGCGTAGTCGATCGCCGCACGGGCGATGTCCAGCGGCTTCTGGTCGGGTGTGCTGGGGAACCATTCGGCACCGGCCTGCGCGGTGACGGTCTTGAGCTGCTCAATGGCGGCCGGGCGGTACACGTCGCCCGAGACGGTCAGCACCTTCTTCTTGCGCTTCTCGATCAGGTGCTTCGCCAGCTTGGCCGTGGTGGTGGTCTTGCCGGCGCCCTGCAGGCCGGCCATCAGGATCACGGCGGGGGGCTGGGCGGCCAGGTTGATGTCGGCAACCCCCTCGCCCATCGTTGCGGCCAGTTCGCGGTTGACGATGCCCACCAGCGCCTGCCCGGGCTTGAGCGAGCCCATCACTTCCTGACCCAGGGCCTTTTCCTTGACGCGGGCAATGAAGTCGCGCACCACGGGCAGAGCCACGTCGGCCTCCAGCAAGGCCATGCGCACCTCGCGCAGCATGTCGGTCACGTTGGACTCGGTGATGCGGGCCTGGCCGCTGATCTGCTTGACCAGGCGGGAGAGTTTGTCGGTAAGGGCGGAGGCCATGGAGGAGTATCCCGTCGGGTTGGGCCCGCCTGCTGGCGGACCGGAGAAGCACCGCGCGGCCGCGGTGTGCAAAACGCTAAACTGTGCCCATGATTTTAGCCAGTGCATCTTCCGTCGGACTGCTGCTTGCCCTGGGTGCCGCCCTGGCCTATGGACTGACGGCGGTGGCGGCGCCGCGACTCAGCCACCACGCGGTCCGACTGATCCTGCTGGCCGCGTGGTCGATGCACGCCGGGACGCTGGGTCTGGGGCTGGCTGGAACGCCGGCGCGCTTTGGCTTTGCTCCCGCTTTGTCCATCACCGCCTGGCTGGTGCTGACGGTGTATGCCGTCGAAAGCCATGTCATCCCCCAGTTGAAAGCGCGTTGGGCCCTGTCCGGATTGGGCGCGGCTGCGGTGCTGTTGGCGCAAGTCTTTCCAGGCGCGCCGCTGAATCCCGTGGCATCACCCTGGCTTCCGCTTCATTGGGCGCTGGGCATCGCGTCCTATGGCCTTTTTGCTGCGGCGGTGGTCCACGCAGGGCTCATGACCAGAGCCGAGAAGCAGATCCGTCTGGCCGCCGCCCCCCAGAGCGGCGTGCCCTTGCTCACGCTGGAGCGTTTCACCTTTCGCTTCGTGACCGCCGGCTTTGTGCTGCTGAGCGCCACGCTGCTCGCGGGCTGGTTTTTTGGCGAACACCTTTATGGGGCGGCGGGTGCGCGCTGGAAATGGGATCACAAGGCAGTCTTTTCAGTGCTGTCATGGATGACCTTTGGCACGCTGTTGATCGGTCGTGCCCGCTTCGGCTGGCGCGGTCGGCGCGCGGTTCGTTTTGTCTACGCCGGCGCGGTCCTGTTGCTGCTGGCCTACGCCGGCTCACGGTTCGTCCTGGAAGTGATTCTGGGACGCAGTTCGTGAAGGCCTTGATCATCCTGTTGGCGATCCTTGCGGGGGTCTGGCTCTGGCGCAGCGGCCGACAGAAAAGCCTTGGAGGTCGGGCCAACCCACCGCCCGAACCGCCAGCCAGCGGTCGCGAGGCCGCATCGATGGTGGCTTGCGCGGTCTGCGGTGTCCATGTGCCCCCCTCCGAAGCGGTCGCCGGACGTCAGGGCTCGTATTGCAGCGCAGCGCACCGCCGGCAGGCCGAGGGATGAATGAGACGGCCCGATCCGGCTGATCCCGCCTCGTCCTGGTTCGGGTCCGAGAACCTGCCCATGCCGGGTCTCTCCGCGAAAACCCACCCGGATGCAGCAAACCGGCTGTGGCATGGCTTCATGACCGCGCGGGTGATGACTGCGCTGGTGCTGCTGCTGATGCAGGGCTCTGCCTACCTCCTGGGCCTGGGTGCCTCCGTTCTGGTGCTGGACCTTTGCTTCCTGTATCTGGTGGCCGCGCTCGCCGTTCGCTTGCTGGGTAGCGCGAGGTCGCCGGGCCAGGCGTTCAATCCCCAATGGCTCGCGACCATCGCCGTGGATGTCGTCGCCTTTTCCGCACTGCAGTTCCTGCAAGGCGGCAACATCAATTACACCCCCTTGTTTGCGCTTCCGATCCTGCTGGCGGCCGTCCTGGGCACGCTGACGCTGGCGATGGGCACGGCCGCCACCGTCACCCTGCTTCTGCTGACCGACGCGTGGTGGATGTCGGTGGCCATGCCCGCCGACACCACGCCCCGATTCCTGCAGGCCGCGCTGACGGGCTCGGGCCTGTTCATCGTCGCTTTGCTGGCACACCAGCTGGCCGTGCGCCTGACCCGCGAGGAAGCCCTGGCACAGCGACACGCGGCCGAAGCACGGATACAGACACGCGTGAACCAACTGGTCATTGAAAACCTGAACGACGGGGTATTGGTGGTTGACAGCCAGGGGCGGGTCCGCGCCGCCAACCCGGCTGCGCGCCATCTGGTGGACGGTGACCTGCCTGCCCGCCGTACGCCGACGAAGCTGACCGACGAAGGAGCGTGGAAGCCCCTGGCCCAGCTGGCTGACATGACCTTTGCGCAGGGCAGCATGCCGACCACCGACGTCGATCTCGATTTCGCGGGTCTGCCCAGTGTCTACCTCAAGGTGCGCACGCAGCTTGCCGCAGCCGGGACCGAGGGAACCGGCAATCTCTGCGTCATGTTTCTGCAGGACCGCAGGGATGTGGAAGCCCGGGTCAGGGAAGAAAAGCTCGCGGCGATGGGTCGAATGTCGGCCGCCGTGGCCCATGAGATTCGCAATCCGCTGGCGGCGGTTGCGCAGGCCAATGCACTGCTTGAAGAAGACCTGGACAGCCCCGCCCGCCACCAACTGACCCGCATGATCCGGCACAACACCGAGCGCCTGGCACGGATTGTTGACGAGATTCTCGACGTTGCCCGGGTCGAGCATCTGAACACGGGAAACGGTGGCACGGCGGTTACGCTCGATGAGGCGATACAGGTGATATCCGCCGATTGGATCCATCAGAACCCGCAGGCCATGCGGCTGGACCTGCGTCTGACCGGTGGCCCGATCCGGGCTCGCTTCGATGCCGACCACTTGCGCCGTGTGCTGATCAATCTGCTCGACAACGCCAGGCGCTATGCAGCACACGCAGAGCCGATTGAGCTTTCGACTGTGGTAGGCGGCGTCGGCCATCCGGAACTGAGGGTCTGGAGTGACGGTCCGCCACTCGAGCAGGCGGTGCGGCGTCATCTGTTCGAGCCTTTCTTTTCGTCGCAAAGCCGCTCCAGCGGACTGGGCCTTTACATCTGCCGAGAGCTGTGCGAGCGCCACCAGGCGCACATCACCTACGACCGCACCGCAAGAAAACCCTTCGGTCAGCCGACCTGGGGCAATGAGTTTTGCGTACGATTCGAGCCTGCCGACGTTCACGAACATGCAGCGCCAACAGGCGCACGGCCGAGCGCACCAACATGACTGCAACGCCCACGACACTTGCTCCCCTGGTCCTCGTCATAGACGATGAGCCTGATCTTCGAACGCTGTATGAGCTTACGCTGCTGCGCGAAGGCTATCGGGTCGAGACTGCCGCAACGGTGGCAGAAGCCCGGATTTTGCTTGACCGCAACCCCTTTGCGGCCGTGATCACCGACATGCGCCTGCCCGATGGGACGGGGCTTGACCTTCTGAAAGAGATCCAGGCGCAGCGCCGACCGGAGCGCTGCATGGTCATCACGGCCTACGGCTCGGCTGAGAATGCCGTGGAGGCGCTCAAGAATGGCGCTTTTGACTACCTCACCAAGCCTGTCGATCTCAAACAGTTCCGCACTGTCGTGGCCTCCGCTATCCGTGACCGCACCTCGGACCGCGTCGCCGCTGCGCGAGCTGACATGGTTGCGCCTCGGGCAGGTCACTGGGTCCCGGGTGAAACAGGATCACAAGGCCACTCTGGCACTGCGGCACTGGAGCGCCTGGTGGGCACATCGGAGGCGCTGAGCGCCGTCAAGAGGCGTGTCGTCAGGGTTGCGCGCAGCATGGCTCCTGTCCTGGTGCGAGGCGAATCCGGAACCGGCAAGGAACTGATCGCGCTGGCCATCCATGCCTGCAGCCATCGTGCGGACGGCCCTTTTGTTGCTGTGAACTGCGGGGCTATTCCAGAGAACTTGCTTGAAGCCGAGTTTTTTGGTGCGCGCAAAGGGTCCTATACCGGGGCCACCCACGATCGCCTGGGCTATTTCCACGCCGCCGAGGGCGGCACGCTGTTTCTTGACGAGATCGGGGATTTGCCGCTGGCCATGCAGTCCAAGCTGCTGCGTTCGATCCAGGAACGACGCATCCGTTCACTGGGTTCGACGCAGGAAGATGTGGTCGACGTCCGGATCGTGAGCGCGACGCACAAAGACCTGGCAGCGGAAGTGCAGGCCGGCACATTTCGCCAGGATCTTTATTACCGCCTCAACGTCATTGAGATCGTGGTGCCCCCCCTGCGGGAGAGACGCGCGGATCTGCCGGCCCTTTGCGAGGCCCTGCTGGCTCGGATTGCCCAGGAATCCGGCGAGCCGGCACCCACGATATCCGAGCGTGCGCTGCGCGCGATCGAAAGGCACCCGCTGCCGGGCAACGTCCGCGAACTCGAGAACCTGCTTCACCGCGCGCTTGCGCTCAGTGCGGACGGGGAGCTGAACTTCGATGAAATCGACATGCCACCCTGCGCGGATGAGCCTTCAGCCAAAGGCGATGACCAGCCATCGCCCAGTGGATGTGCGGTGCCCGCCGACTTGCAAACCTGGCTGGACGAGCAGGAGCGGACCGTCATCACACGGGTCCTGAATGAAACAGGTTTCAACCGGACGGCCGCAGCGGCGCGACTCGGCCTGAACCTGCGCCAGATGCGCTATCGCATGGCCCGGCTGGCTATCGCGGCTCCCTCCCCTGGAATCGATCCCGATGAGCCGTCCTGAGTCGTATCCTGGTCTCTGGCGGCAAGGCTGGTATCGCTTTGCCCGCCATCTTCCTTCGCCGAACTTCGGTCCGCGACCCGAAGGCGTGAGTGTCGACCTGCTGGTCCTTCACTCCATCAGCCTGCCACCCGGCGTCTACGGCGGCGATCAAGTGCAACGCCTGTTCACCAATCAGTTGGACTTTGGCGCGCACCCATGGTTTGAACAGCTGAGGGGGCTGGAGGTGTCGGCGCACTTCTACATCCGGCGCACCGGTGATCTCTGGCAGTTCGTCAGTTGCGACGATCGGGCCTGGCACGCGGGCAAGTCGCTGCACCTGGGCCGCGAAAACTGCAACGACTATTCGGTCGGCATCGAACTGGAAGGCCTGGAAGGCGATTGTTTCGAGCCCGCCCAATACGAGACATTGGCCGGGCTGTGTGCGGCGGTCGCCCAGAACTACCCCATCGCACACATCGCCGGGCATGAGCATGTTGCGCCGGCGCGCAAGCACGACCCCGGGGCCGGGTTTGATTGGACCCAGTTGTGCAGCAGCCTGGGTTGGCCACCTCAGTGTTTTCCCTCGATTGCCGACGGCCTCTCCAAGCCCTGACCGATCGCGCGCGCCCGGCGGGACGACCCTCGGCACGGCGAGAACGACAAAGCTTCTTCGATCGACATCAAGACGGGACGCGGCTTTGCCGTGAAAAATCCCGCAAAAGGCGCGCCAATGCTCGTGTCAGCTGCGCCGGTCCGCCAGCAGACTGGCCTGGAAGGGAACCGGACAAAGGCCTCGTTCAGGCAGCAAACCAGTGCGCTCACGGGTCAGCTCAGGGTGCTGCACACGCACAGGGCAGAAAACACGCGATACACTACCGGTAGTGTCTTGTCACATGCTCAGACACCATATATAGTGCTTGCATCGCCACTGACCGAGCCAATGCCAAACCCGGTCACCAGGCTCGCCGCACGACTAACAAGATATTTCCAGAACAAAGAGGAAGCCATGCAAATCGCCTTGAACCCGACTTCTGCTCCCGCCGGGAGCTTCTCCGGTAACACCCTTGCCGAGGTTGCCGGCCAGCCGTCGGTCACGCCTTTGACGCATTACCAGATCATCCGGCGCAATGGCGCGGTGGTGCCGTTTGCTCCGGACAAGATTGCCATCGCGATGATGAAGGCGTTTCTTGCGGTTCATGGAACCCAGGGAGCGGCTTCGGCCAGCGTGCGCGAGGTGGTCGACAGTCTCACTCAGGCCGTCGTACGGGCATTGATGCGCTCGCGGCCGGGCGGCGGCACGTTTCATATCGAGGACGTCCAGGACCAGGTCGAGCTCGGACTGATGCGCGGTGGCCACCACGAAATCGCTCGCGCTTATGTGCTCTACCGCGAGCGACGCACGCAGGAGCGTGCGCGCCAGGCGCAGACCGAAGCCGCCCGCGCCCCGACCCCCGTCCTGCATGTGACCGACGGTGGACAGCGCGTGGCCCTGGACACCACCCAGCTCCAGCACCTGATCGAATCGGCCTGTAGCGGACTCGGCGCCGACGTCAAGCCGGAGCCCATCGTCGCAGAGACCATGCGCAACCTGTACGACGGTGTTCCGATGGACGAGGTCTACAAGGCATCCATCCTGGCGGCCCGCACCCTGATCGAGAAAGACCCCGACTACACCTACGCCACGGCGCGGCTGCTCCTGCACACGATTGCCAAGGAAGTGCTCGGCGCCGATGTGATCCAGGGTGGACTGGCCGCGCGGTACGCCGACTTTTTCCCTGACTTCATCCGCAAGGGTGTGGAGCATGAGTTGCTGGATGAACGGCTGCTGCAGTTCGACCTGCCGAGGCTGGGCGCCGCACTCAAGGCCGAGCGCGACCTGCAGTTCGACTACCTCGGCCTGCAGACGCTCTATGACCGCTACTTCCTGCACGTGCGCAAGACGCGGATCGAACTCCCCCAGGCCTTCTTCATGCGTGTGGCCATGGGCCTGGCACTCAACGAGATCGACCGTGAAGCGCGCGCCATCGAGTTCTACGAGGTGTTGTCCTCTTTCGATTTCATGTCCAGCACACCGACGCTGTTCAACAGCGGCACGCTGCGCTCCCAGCTGTCATCGTGCTACCTGACGACGGTGCCGGACAACCTGGACGGCATCTACGAATCGATCAAGGAAAACGCCCTGCTGTCGAAATTCGCCGGCGGGCTCGGTAACGACTGGACGAGAGTTCGTGCGCTCGGCTCGCATATCAAGGGCACGAACGGCGAATCGCAGGGCGTGGTTCCGTTCCTCAAGGTGGTGAATGACACGGCCGTGGCGGTGAACCAAGGCGGCAAACGAAAGGGCGCCGTCTGCACCTACCTGGAGACCTGGCATCTCGATATCGAGGAATTCTTGGAGCTGCGCAAGAACACCGGCGACGACCGTCGCCGCACGCACGACATGAACACGGCCAACTGGATTCCCGACCTGTTCATGCGCCGCGTCATGGAAAAAGGCGACTGGACGCTGTTCTCGCCGTCCGACTGCCCGGATCTGCATGACAAGTTCGGGACCGCGTTCGAGAAAGCCTATGTGGCCTACGAGCAAAAGGCGGAGCGCGGCGAGATCCGGCCTTCGCGCAAGCTGCCGGCCACCGACCTGTGGCGCAAGATGCTGTCCATGCTGTTCGAGACCGGGCACCCCTGGATCACGTTCAAGGACGCCTGCAACATCCGGTCGCCGCAGCAGCATGCGGGTGTCGTTCACTCCTCGAACCTGTGCACGGAAATCACGCTCAACACCAGCGATTCCGAAACAGCTGTCTGCAACCTGGGTTCGATCAACCTGCTGCGCCACATCAAGGACGGGCAGATCGACCACGCGAAGCTGAAGGCGACGATCACGACGGCCATGCGCATGCTGGACAACGTGATCGACATCAACTACTACGCTGTCAAGAAGGCCCGTGACTCCAACTTGCGCCATCGCCCGGTGGGCCTGGGCGTGATGGGCTTTCAGGACAGCCTTTATGAGTTGCATGTCCCCTACGCTTCACCCGAGGCCGTGAGCTTTGCAGACCAGTCCATGGAAGCGATTTGCTACTACGCCTACTGGGCGTCGACTGAGCTGGCGCGGGAGCGGGGCAAATACGCGAGCTACAAAGGATCGCTGTGGGATCAGGGCATCTTGCCGCTCGACACACTGGATCTGCTCGCGCGCGAACGTGGCGGCTATGTCGAAGTGGACCGCTCCGCCACCATGGACTGGGACGCACTGCGCCGCAAGATCGCCACCGATGGCATGCGCAATTCGAACTGCGTAGCCATTGCGCCGACCGCGACCATCTCCAACATCATCGGGGTCGACGCCTCCATCGAGCCTTGCTTCGGCAACCTGTCGGTCAAGTCGAATCTGTCCGGTGAGTTCACCATCATCAACAGCTACCTGGTGCGCGACCTCAAACGCCTGGGCCTGTGGGATGACGTGATGGTCATGGACCTCAAGCATTTCGATGGCTCGCTGCGCCCGATCGACCGCGTCCCGCAGGAGATGAAGGCTTTGTATGCCACCGCCTTTGAGGTGGAGCCCCAATGGTTGGTGCAGGCGGCAGCCCGTCGCCAGAAGTGGATCGATCAGGCGCAATCGCTGAACATCTACATGGCCGGCGCATCCGGAAAGAAGCTGGATGACACCTACAAGCTTGCCTGGATCAGCGGTCTGAAGACCACGTACTACCTGCGCACGATGGGCGCCACTCACGCCGAAAAATCCACGGTCAAGGCGGGTCGACTGAACGCGGTCTCCACGCAAAGTGATGCGCAGTCCTCCATGAGCGCACTCGATGCCGCAGCCGCCAGCGCGCAAGCGCAGATGGCGTCAGCACCTGCTACCGACATCAAGTTCTGTGCGATCGACGATCCGGGCTGCGAAGCCTGTCAGTGAACCCGACGTTACAACGCAACATTGCCAACAACGATGTGATTGATTCCTTGGTGTTTCACATCGTTGCTTCGATAATTTGAAAACTGGAAACCTCTATGCTGTCCTGGGACGAAGAAGTCACACCGTCGTTGCAACCCGCCTTGCAGCCCCACCTCACAAGCGGTCATTTTGATGGCCGCCAGCCAGAACTTCCCCCTTCGGTTTCAACAACACCCAGCGCCACACGGTTTCTTGATGATGGTGCGGCTGTTCGTTCGGCCGTCATCCAGCCATCGTCCAAGCCGGCCTCCACGTCCCGTCGCATCAATGCGGCAGACAAGCGGATCATCAATGGTCAGACCGATGTCAACCAGCTGGTCCCTTTCAAATACAAATGGGCGTGGGAGAAATACCTCGCAACCTGTGCCAACCACTGGATGCCGCAGGAAGTGAACATGAACCGCGACATCGCGCTCTGGAAGGACCCGAACGGTCTGACCGAAGATGAGCGTCGCATCATCAAGCGCAATCTCGGCTTCTTCGTCACTGCCGATTCGCTGGCCGCCAACAACATCGTGCTGGGCACCTACCGCCACATCACGGCACCGGAGTGCCGCCAGTTTCTGCTGCGCCAGGCATTCGAGGAAGCGATCCACACCCACGCCTACCAGTACATCGTGGAGTCGCTTGGCCTCGATGAGGGCGAGATCTTCAACGCGTACAACGAAGTCCCCTCGATCCGCAACAAGGATGAATTTCTGATCCCTTTCATCGAGGCGATCATGGACCCCAACTTCAAGACCGGCACACTGGAGAACGACCAGACCCTGCTCAAGTCGCTGATCGTCTTTGCCTGCCTGATGGAAGGCCTGTTCTTCTACGTCGGCTTCACGCAGATCCTGGCGCTGGGTCGCCAGAACAAGATGACGGGAGCCGCCGAGCAGTACCAATACATCCTGCGGGATGAGTCCATGCACTGCAACTTTGGCATCGACCTGATCAATCAACTCAAGCTGGAGAACCCGCAATTGTGGACACCGGCATTCAAGGCCGAGATCAAGGCACTCTTTTTGAAGGCCGTGGAGCTTGAGTACCAATACGCTGAAGACACGATGCCACGTGGCGTGCTCGGCATGAATGCCTCGATGTTCAAGGGTTACCTGCGCTACATCGCCAACCGGCGCGCAACGCAGATTGGACTGGAAGCCTTGTTCGCCAATGAGGAAAACCCGTTCCCTTGGATGAGTGAAATGATTGATCTGAAGAAGGAGCGCAACTTCTTCGAAACCCGTGTGCTGGAATACCAGTCGGGCGGTGCGCTCTCGTGGGATTGATGATCTGAATATGGTTTCAAGAATCGCACGAAAGCCCTATCACGCCGAAGAGCGTGGACGGTCTTCGTGTTCCCCTGTTCATGGTGCTGGGCAATGGCCCAACACCATGAATCGCTTTGTGCGGCCCGATGGGGCCCGAAGTGGTTTTCCGCGTTGATCTGTCAATTTGATAAAGGAGAAAATCATGGCAACTGCGAAGAAGGCCGCACCGGCCAAGAAGGCCGCACCGGCCAAGAAGGCCGCACCGGCCAAGAAGGCCGCACCGGCCAAGAAGGCTGCACCGGCCAAGAAGGCTGCACCGGCCAAGAAGGCTGCACCGGCCAAGAAGGCTGCACCGGCCAAGAAGGCTGCACCGGCCAAGAAGGCTGCACCGGCCAAGAAGGCCGCAGCCGCTGCAAAGCCTGCAGCAGCCAAGCCCGCCGCCAAGAAAGCAGCCAAGAAGCCGGCTGCGAAGAAAGCCGCGAAAGCACCCGCTGCCCCTGCCCCGGCTGCAGCGCCGGCGCAGACCAAGCTGAACCCGCAAGCGGCCTGGCCGTTTCCTACCGCCAGCAAGCCCTGAGTTCTACGGGCTCAAAAAACCCGGTGCCGCGAGGCGCCGGGTTTTTTTCGTTGGCGACCAGGGGTTGGTTGGCTCAATCGTTCAGGATGACGGTGTAGTTCTGCGGCCCGCGCTGCGCAATTTTCAAGGCCCCGATGCGGTTGCCCAAAGCCGCGCATGCGGGCAACGTCCATCCTGCCTCCAGCCCATAGAGAAGCGCACCACGCCAGGCATCCCCGCAGCCGGTGGGGTCCACGACCGCGGCCGGCTCGATGGGTGGCACCCATGTCTTCACGCCGTCTTCCCACACGTCACAACCCTGCGCGCCCAACGTGACCACCAGCCCCTGCACGCGCCGGGAGATATCGGCCAGACTCAAGCCCGTTCGGTCACACAGCATCTTCCCTTCATAGTCATTGACCGTGACCCAGGTTGCCTGATCGATGAATGCCGACAGTTCCGGGCCATCGAACATCGGCAGGCCCTGCCCCGGATCGAATACGAATGGAATGCCGGCCGCCTGAAATTGGCGGGCATGTTGAAGCATCGCGTCGCGCCCGTCGGGCGAAATGATGCCAAGCCGAATGTCCTCGCGCACAGGAACTTCCGTGATGTGCGCCTGCATCATGGCTCCGGGGTGGAACGCGGTGATCTGGTTGTTGTCGCGATCGGTCATGATCAAGGCCTGCGCGGTATAGCTGTCACTGACTTCGCAAACAAACTCGGTGCTGATTCCCAGGCGGTTCAAGCGAGCTTGGTAATCCGCGCCATCGTTACCCAAGGTCGCCATCGGCAGGGGCGTCCCTCCCAGCGCCTTGAGGCTGTAGGCGATGTTGCCCGCGCAACCGCCAAAGTCCCGCCGCAGACCAGGCACCAGGAACGACACGTTCAGGATATGCAACTGGTCAGGCAGGATCTGTTCGGCAAACCGGCCCTCGAAGGTCATGATGGTGTCAAAAGCCAGGGATCCACAAATCAGGGCAGCCATAGTCGTCGCGCAAGGGCGCTGGTAAAGATGAAAACAAACAATCAGGGATAGAAGGCCAGCAGGCGATAGCCCGCAACGCGGCCGCTGTCGCCACTCGAAGCCACGCCAAGGTTGAGCACGGCACTCCATTCGCCTTTGGGCGCCAGCGCCACGCTGGAGCCGAGCTCTGCGGGTTGAAACACGCGCCGCAACACAGGCCGATCCTGCGTGTCGGTCAATGTCAGCTCGACGGCAGGAGTCGCAACCTCGACCCCTGCCGTGTTCCGGATCATGAACCCGAGCCGAAACAGGTCACTGCGAACCCGCATGAACGAAGAGTTCTCGATGACCACCGATTCGATCTGCCTGGGAACGTCCACCTTGCAGCCCGCGAGCTCGCAAAACATGGCCAGCCAGGGCTTGAGACGCGGCTCCAGTGAAGCCAGGCGATCGCGCTCCTGCAAACCGATCTGAGCGGCGAGCCCGCCCAACAGCAGCAAGGCGGCCAACAGCAGCACAAAACGCATCAAAGGCTTGCGCCAGAACGCCTGTCGCCGCGCCTCGCGCACGAAGGACACGTCTTCGTCCAGCACCGACTCTGGGTCTTCGACCGCAGAAGCCCGCGCCGGGGCAGCGACCGCCTGCGCCGCCACAGGTCCAGGGCGAAAGACGGCCTCCAGCGCATCGTCGTCTTCGAGCGGTGGAGCCGCAGGCGTTTCCGCGCTGACGAGCAAGGTGCCGCTGGCCACATGCGCCACCAGGCCCTGATCCGGTCGTTCCTGTGGCATCCCGGCATCTTCGGGTTCCGCGTCAATGGACGTGGGCGCTGCCTGCAGTGAATCCACCGATTCGGACGAACTGGTCTCGGTATGTTCCGCCATGGGCACGACCGGCGGCGGCGGGCCGGTCCGCTCCAGCGGCTGAGCGGGTATGGAGGATGGTTTCAGTGAAGCAGCCGCTGAGCGCACCGGCGGCGTCAGGACCTGCAGATTGCGCGCCGCATCGAACACTTCGGCACACTGCCCACAGCGCACCCAGCCTTCGGAAATCCTGAGCTGATCCGGGACGACTCGAAACATCGTCCCGCAGGCAGGGCAGCGTGTGATCAGGCTCATGAGCAGCAGATTGTAGGGTCTGGCTCCAGCCGCGAACCGGACGTTCAGCGCGTTGCTGTCATCAGGATCCACCCGTCTTCACAGTCACTGACGTCGAGCGCCAGGAAGGGCGAATAGGCCGCCTTGAGCTCATCCGCCTGGCGTTCCAGAATACCCGCCAGCACCAGCGAACCGCCTTGCGCGACATGGGCGCACAACAAGGGCGCCAGCACCTTCAACGGCGTCGCCAGGATGTTGGCCAGCACGATTGCGTAGAGGCCGCCGGCCTTGTCCGGCAAGCCGGCGTTCACACTCACCCCGTTCGCTTCAGCGTTCAGACGCGTGGACTCGACGGCGGCTTCATCGATATCGACCGCGTCGATGTCCGTGGCGCCAAACTTGGCGGCCCCGATGGCCAGAATTCCAGAGCCACACCCGTAATCGAGGACTCGACCGAACGGGCCCGGCTGCCGTGCAATCCAGCGCAGACACATGCGCGTGGTCGGGTGCGTGCCGGTACCAAAAGCCAGGCCGGGGTCCAGTCGGATGGTCTTTCGCGCCTGGGTCGGCACTTCATGCCAGGTCGGAACGATCCAGAAATCGGGCGTGATCTCGACCGGCGCAAACTGTGACTGCGTCAGACGCACCCAGTCCTGATCGGGCAGCGGCGACACACCAAGCAGCGCGCAACCCGCAAAGAAATCCTGGGCCTGCAACAGGTCGGCCGCGTCCCGCGCGCCTTCTTCGGCTGCAAACAGCGCCAGAATCCGCGAGCGCTGCCAGCCGTCCTTCGGCGGCGGCATGCCCGGTTCGCCAAAAAGTGCCTGCTCGGCCGGCGTCTGTGCGTCGGCATCTTCGACCGACACACTCACGGCATCAAGCGCCTCCAGCGCCTCGCTGAGCAGTTCGACCCGGTCCTCCGGGCACATCAGGCTGAGTTCAAACACAGCGGCGGCCCCGGTCGGCACCTGGTCGGCTCATCGGGCGCGGTGGCTCAGCCACTCTTCCAGGTAGTGGATGTTGGTGCCGCCAGCCATGAACTTCGCATCCACCATCAGTTCCCGATGCAGTGGAATGTTCGTGCTGATCCCTTCGACCACCGTCTCCAGGAGCGCCGTCTGCATGCGGGCCAGCGCCTGTTCACGGGTATCGCCGTGGACGATGATCTTTCCGATCATCGAGTCGTAATTGGGTGGCACGAAGTAGTTGGCGTAGACGTGCGAGTCAACCCGCACACCCGGCCCGCCCGGCACATGCCACATGGTGATGCGGCCGGGCGACGGCGTGAACTTGTAAGGATCCTCGGCATTCACGCGGCACTCGATCGCGTGGCCGCGCAACTGGACCTGGCGCTGGGTGAACGGCAGTTTCTCGCCCGCCGCCACCATGATCTGCGTGCGCACGATGTCCACCCCGCTGATCAGTTCCGTCACCGGGTGCTCCACCTGCACGCGGGTGTTCATCTCGATGAAATAGAACTCACCGTTCTCGTACAGGAATTCGAAGGTGCCGGCGCCCCGGTAACCGATCTTCTTGCATGCGGCCACGCAGCGGTCCCCGATCCTCTCGATCAGACGCCGTGGAATACCCGGCGCCGGCGCCTCCTCGATGATCTTCTGGTGGCGCCGCTGCATGGAGCAGTCGCGCTCGCCCAGATAGACGGCGTTCTTGTACTTGTCGGCCAGAATCTGGATCTCGATATGGCGCGGGTTCTGCAGGAACTTCTCCATGTAGACCGCCGGGTTGCCAAACGCCGCCCCGGCTTCGGCCTTGGTCATCTGCACGGCATTGATCAAGGCGGCCTCGGTATGCACCACGCGCATGCCGCGGCCGCCGCCGCCGCCGGCCGCCTTGATGATCACCGGGTAGCCGACCGTCTTGGCGATGCGCCGGATCTGCACCGGGTCGTCGGGCAACTCGCCGTCCGAGCCGGGCACGCAGGGTACGCCGGCCCGGATCATGGCCTGCTTGGCGGCGACCTTGTCGCCCATGATCCGGATCGACTCCGGCGTGGGCCCGATGAACTGGAAGCCGCTTTTCTCCACCCGTTCGGCGAAATCCGCGTTCTCGCTCAGAAAACCGTAGCCGGGGTGGATGGCCTCTGCGTCGGTCACCTCGGCCGCCGAGATGATGGCCGGCATGTTGAGGTAACTCAGTGGAGAAGCCGCCGGCCCGATGCACACCGCTTCCTCGGCGAGCTTGACGTACTTGGCCTCGCGGTCCGCTTCGGAATAGACCATGACGGCCTTGACGCCCAGCTCGCGGCAGGCGCGCTGGATTCGCAGGGCAATTTCCCCGCGGTTGGCGACCAATATTTTCTTGAACATGCTGGACGATGAATTGGGACGGGCCGGCGCAGCGGGCTTATTCGATCACGAACAGGGGCTGGCCATATTCGACCGCCTGCCCGTTTTCACCCAGGATCTGCGTGATCGTTCCGGTCTTGTCGGATTCGATCTCGTTGAGGATCTTCATCGCCTCGATGATGCAGATCGTCTCGCCTTCCTTGACCTGGCTGCCAATCTCCACAAAGGACTTGGCGCCCGGGCTGGCAGCACGGTAGAACGTGCCCACCATGGGCGACTTGACCACATGCCCGACGGGCGCGGGTGTCTCTGGCACGGGTTGCGGTGCAACGGCCGGCGACAGCGCGGCCGCAACCGGAACGACCTGCGCAACCGGCGCCGCCATCGGGGCCTGGAGAACCGCACCGCTGCTCTTGACGATTCGGACCTTGCCTTCGGCTTCGGTGATTTCGAGTTCACACACGTTCGATTCGGACACGAGGTCGATCAGGGTCTTCAGTTTGCGCAAATCCATGGGGTCTCCTGCATTGGACAACGTGAGGTTGCGGAATTTACCGCAAATTCACTCATCATTCATTTATTTCGGTTTATTTATTGTCTTTTTCTCTTAAACCGAGCCAACCCCCATACGAATACATGACATCGGCGACGCCGCCCGCCTCATTTGAGCAAGGCCCACTGCGCCAGGTCCGATGCTGAAACCTTGCCCATTTTACGATGCAGCAGGTCGCCATCCGACCCCAGGACCACCGAATACGGCAGTCCGCCAGCCAGGTTGCCAAGAGACTTGACCATCTCCAGCCCGTCCGCACCGGCCAGTGCGACCGGAAATCCCAGTGGCATCCGGGCCAGAAAAGCGCGCACCGCAGCCGCCTGATCGATCGCGATGCCCACAACTTGAAAACCTTTACCCGAATTTTCGCGATAAAAGCGATCAAGTAGCGGCAATTCCTCGACACAAGGCGGGCACCAGGTGGCCCAGAAATTGATCAACAGGGGCTTGCCCCGAAAGGACTCCATCGCCAGACGTCCACCCTCTGGGGTCTCGAACGTCCGGCTCCAAAGACCCCCAACCTCCGCCAAGGCACCCGGCGCCGGCGCATGCGGCTGCAGGCGCCACCAGGCCAACCCGGCGCCACCCACGGCGGCCAGGGCCCCGGCACCGGCCAGAATCAGGCGACGACGCTTCGCCACCCGCTCACCGGACGATTCGGCCGGGGTCTGCGCGTTCGAATTCATGGCCGGATCATGCCTCAATCAAGGCCCGCACCGCCGGCAGGTCCCCACGCGGCTTTCGCCCCCGGCGATCGGGCTTGAGCGCCCCGCGCAGGTCGTCATGGTCGTAGATCAACAGGTGCACGCCCACGCTTTCGCCGAGTTCCGGGCAGCGGCTGTGCAGGCTCAGCGCATCAACCGTCTCGCCATTGAATCCAGTGACGGACCGCACGTCGTAGTCCACCTGGTGATCGATCAACGCGATCTCAGCCGATTTGGGGTCATCGCAGAACAACTGGATGTAAATATCCGACCACCGCGTCGCCGTGCCATGCCAGACGGCCCCGCCCAGATGGGGCCGAAAGTCAGCCAGCCGCGCCATCCAGACCGCGGCCAGGCGGCGCAAGGCCGCCAGTTCGCCCGGCTGGGTATCGGCGCAGAACAGTGCGATGTAGTCCCGCACCGCCTCTTCCACCGCGTCGTTGTCCGGCAGGCCAGTACGCGCAGGCAGGCCCAGCGCCTTGAGTGCACGGCGCTTGGCCGGCCCGTATTCCAGGCCTTCCTCCACCACCAGGCGCGCCGCGGTCTGGGCAATCTCAAACGAAGTGTCATCCATCGAGGGATATTCTGCATTGCCCAGCCTGCGCCGTCCCCCTACAGTGACTTTCCCGCGCGCCAACCGAGGAGATGCACCGTGAAAAGCACCATGATGAACGTACCCCTGTCGCTCAACCACCTGCTTGAGCGCGCCGGCACCCTGTTTCCTGCCACTGAAATCGTCTCGCGGCGGCCTGACAAGTCCCTGGTACGCCACACCTTCGGCGCGTATTACCGCCGCACCCGCGCCCTGGCGTCGGCGCTGCAAGGCTTGGGGCTGCAAAAGGGCGATCGCGTGGCCACCCTGTGCTGGAACCACCATGCGCACCTGGAGTGTTATTTCGGCATCCCGGCCGCCGGCGGGGTGATGCACACGCTGAACCTGCGGCTGTCGCCGGATGAAATCGGCTGGATCGCCGCCGACGCCAAGGATCGCTTCCTGGTCATCGACGACGTGCTACTGCCGCTGTACCGGCAGTTCGCGCACCTGCACGCCTTCGAGAAGGTCATCGTCTTTCCCTTCTCCGGCGCCCCGGTGCCGGCCGAATTCACCGACTACGAGGCTCTGCTCGCCACGGGCGACCCGGTCGGTTTCCGGTACGCGCCCCATGACGAAGACGACCCCGTCGCCCTGTGCTACACCTCGGGCACCACCGGCCGGCCCAAGGGCGTGGCGTATTCGCACCGCTCCACCATCCTGCACACGCTGGTGGCCAGCCTGGGAGATTTCTGGGGCCTGCGCGGCACCGACGTGGTGCTGCCGGTCACGCCCATGTTCCACGCCAACAGCTGGGGCATGCCCTACGGCGCAGTGATGATGGGCGTGAAGCTGGTCTTCCCTGGCCCGCACCTGCACCCGGACGACCTGCTCGACCTCATCACCCTGGAGCCCCCCACCTTGTCCCTAGGCGTGCCCACCATCTGGATGAGCCTGATCCAGGCCTATGACGCGGCGCAGGACCCGGCCTCGCCGAACCACGGCCGCTGGAAGCTGCCGGCCGGCATGCGCTCGCTGGTGGGCGGCGCGGCCGTACCCGAATCGCTGATCCGCGCCTTCGACCGTCACGGCATCTGGATCCTTCAGGGCTGGGGCATGACCGAGACCTCGCCCGTCTGCACGGTTTCCTACCCCAAGGCTGAGCTACGCGACGTATCAATGGACGAACGCTACCGCCGCGCCGCCATGGCCGGCGTGCCGGTCCCGCTGGTGGACCTGCGCGTGCGCGGCGACGACGGCACCGACCAGCCCTGGGACGGCAGGAGCGTGGGCGAGATGCAGGTGCGCGGCCCCTTCATCACCGGCAGCTACCACGAGGTGCCGGTGACCGAGGACAAATTCACCGCCGACGGCTGGCTGCGCACCGGCGACGTGGCCAGTGTGGATGCCCTGGGTTTCGTCAAGATCAGCGACCGCACCAAGGACCTCATCAAGTCCGGCGGCGAGTGGCTCAGCTCCGTGGACCTGGAAAACGCGCTGATGGCGCACCCGGCCGTGGCTGAGGCCGCCGTGATCGCCATCCCCGACGAAAAATGGAGCGAACGGCCGCTGGCCTGCGTGGTCTTCAAGCCCGGGCAGACGGCCACGCCCGACGAACTGAACGCGCTGCTGCTGCAGAAACACTTTGCCAGATGGCAGCTGCCCGAACGCTACGAGACCATCGACGCCGTGCCGCGTACCTCCACCGGCAAGTTCTGGAAGCTCAAGCTGCGCGAGCGTTTCCCCGCCTGACCCCGTCACCATGTTGGGAGCTATCTTTTCAATAGCTGATCATGACCATTCGACGCTGGGTTACACCTAAAAAAGCTATAAAACTGCCTAGAATCGGCTGATGCACATCCACATTCTCGGCATCTGTGGCACCTTCATGGGCGGCCTGGCCGCCCTGGCCCGTGAAGCCGGCCACACCGTGACCGGCTGCGACGCCGGCGTCTACCCGCCCATGAGCGACCAGTTGCGCGCCCTGGGCATCGAACTGATCGAAGGCTTCGACGCCAGCCAGATGGCGCTCAAGCCCGACGTATTTGTCATCGGCAACGTGGTCAGCCGCGCCCGAAAGCCCGACGGCACGCCCAAGTTCCCGCTCATGGAAGCCATCCTGGATGCCGGCGCGCCCTACACCAGCGGCCCGCAGTGGCTGGCCGAGCACGTGCTGCAGGGGCGCCACGTGCTGGCCGTGGCCGGCACCCATGGCAAGACCACCACCACGTCGATGCTGGCCTGGATTCTGGAAAGCGCTGGCCTGGAGCCCGGCTTCCTGGTCGGCGGCGTACCGGTCAATTTCGGGGTCTCGGCGCGCCTGGGTGGCGGGACGGCGCAGGGTTTTGCGCAGGTCAAGGAGGAGCCCGCACAGCGGGCGGGGGACACGGAGCAAAAGCCTGCGCCGTCTCGCCGCCACCCCCTTTTCGTCATCGAAGCCGACGAGTACGACACCGCCTTCTTCGACAAGCGCAGCAAGTTCGTCCACTACCGCCCGCGCACGGCCATCCTGAACAACCTGGAATTCGACCACGCCGACATCTTCGACGACCTGGCCGCCATCGAGCGGCAATTCCACCACCTGGTGCGCACGGTCGCCTCAACGGGACGGGTGGTTGTCAACGGGCTGGAGGAAAGCCTGACCCGTGTGCTGCACGCCGGCTGCTGGAGCGAGGTGCGCAGCTTTGGCAGCGCGGTGTGCGACTTCACGGCCGAAGGCGAACCCGGTCACTTCGACGTGCTTGAGCGCGGGGTCCGGGTCGCCACCGTGGACTGGCCCCTCGGCGGCGTGCACAACCAGCTCAACGCCCTGGCAGCGATCGCAGCCGCGGAGCATGTCGGCGTGTCGCCCGCCATCGCCGCGCAGGCGCTGGGCACGTTTCAGAACGTCAAGCGCCGCATGGAGGTGCGTGGCACGGTGAACGGCATCACCGTCTATGACGACTTCGCCCACCACCCCACGGCGATTCGCACCACGCTGGACGGACTGCGGCGCCAGGTAGGCCCGAACGCGCGCATCCTGGCGGTGTTCGAACCGCGCAGCAACACCATGAAGCTCGGCACCATGAAGGCCCAGCTGCCCGGCAGCCTGATCGATGCCGACCTGGCCTTCTGCCACAGCGGCGGGCTGGACTGGGACGCGCGCGCAGCGCTGACCCCGATGGGCGAACGCGCCCAGGTGGCCGACAGCATCGACGCGCTGGTGGCGCAGGTCACGGCCAAAGCGCGGCCCGGCGACCACATCCTGTGCATGAGCAATGGGGGTTTTGGCGGCGTGCACGCCCGCCTGCTGCAGTCACTACAAAATAAGTAGCAAACAATGACCATCCCACGCTGGGGAATGGTCATTTTCGTCGCAAATCACGGCCCGAGGCCGCCGCGCGGGCCTGCGGATCAGTACGACACGCTCATGGTGGCCAGATCCACCGTGATCACCGGCTTGGCCAGTGCCGCGCTGGCCGCGCGGGCGAAGGTCTGACCCCAGGTGGGGTCGGCCAGCAGTTCGGCACCACCAGCCTGCGCCACCACCAGCACCTTGTCGGCCAGCAACAGCTTGCCGCTGGCGCGCAGCGGCTCGCACTCCAGCTGGGTGAACTGCTCGTCCAGCCACTGGCGCGCCACATCAGGCGCCATGGGCTCCACGCCCACCAGCTCAAATGTAAATTCCTGCCGCTCGTCGATCAACACCCTGACTTCGTGACGCATGGTTTACCTCGGGATCTTTGGGGAATCTGCAATCCCGATACTGTAAACCGGTTTCGGGGGGCCTCAGCGACCCCGCCGCGCCTTCACCGCATCGGCCAGCACCTGCAGCGCCGTCAAGGTGTCGTCCCAGCCCAGGCAGGCGTCGGTGATGCTCTTGCCGTATTCCAGCTTGTGCACGTCGTCCTTGCCGGGGGTGAACTTCTGCGCGCCGGCGCTGATGTGGCTTTCGATCATCAGGCCGAAGACGTGGCGGGAGCCCCCCGCGATCTGTGCGCCGATGTCCCGGGCGACGTCCACCTGCCGCTCGTGCTGCTTCGAGCTGTTGGCATGGCTGCAGTCCACCATCAGCGTGGCGGGCAGTTTGGCGGCCTCCAGCTCCTTGCAGGCGGCGGCGACACTGGCCGCGTCGTAGTTCGGCGCCTTGCCGCCGCGCAGGATGACGTGGCAGTCCTTGTTGCCGTTGGTCTGCACGATGGCCACCTGGCCGTTCTTGTGCACCGACAAAAAGTGGTGGCCGCGCGCCGCCGCCTGGATCGCGTCCAACGCGATCTTCAGGTTGCCGTCGGTGCCGTTCTTGAAGCCGATCGGCGCCGACAGGCCCGAGGCCAGCTCGCGGTGCACCTGGCTCTCGGTGGTGCGCGCACCAATGGCGCCCCAGGCGATCAGGTCACCGATGTACTGCGGCGAGATCACGTCCAGGAACTCGCTGCCGGCCGGCAGGCCGAGGCGGTTGATCTCGATCAGCAGCTGGCGAGCGATGCGCAGACCCTCGTCGATGCGGTAGCTCTCATCCAGATAGGGGTCGTTGATCAGGCCCTTCCAGCCCACCGTGGTGCGCGGCTTCTCGAAATAGACGCGCATGACGATCTCCAGCGTGTCGGCGTAGCGGTCGCGCAAGGGCTTCAGGCGCCGGGCGTAGTCGAGCGCGGCGGCCGGGTCGTGGATCGAGCACGGGCCCACCACCACCAGCAGGCGGTCATCCTTGCCGGCCATGATGTTGTGGATGGTCTTGCGGGTGTGGGTGATCAGCGACTCCACGGGCGTGCCATGGATGGGGAAGAAGCGGATGAGGTGTTCAGGTGGGGGCAACACGGTGATGTCCTTGATGCGAGCGTCGTCGGTCTGGCTGGTTCGATCGGCGGGACGCTGGGTCCAGGCATCACTGGACGGGTTGGCTTTGGGGGTCATCACGGGCTCCTTGGAAAGTTGATCAGGGTATACAGGGGCAATAAAAAACCGCCGGGCTGTGAAGCTGCGGCGGTTTTCAGTGAGGGGTTGGGGTGCTTACGCGCTCGCCTCTCGTCCGCCGGGGACCGAGAACCAAAAGTAAAAATAAAAAGCGATGCGCGTTTGCATAAGGCGTGAATGTAGCACAGGCTATTTGACGGGCCGCTGACGCACGGACGCCTTGCACGCCATCAGGCCGTGCCGCCGACGGTCAGGCCTTCGATGCGCAGCGTCGGCTGGCCCACGCCCACAGGCACGCTCTGCCCTTCCTTGCCGCAGGTGCCGACGCCGCTGTCCAGGCGCATGTCGTTGCCGATCATCGTGACCTTTTTCAGCGACTCCGGGCCGCTGCCGACGATGGTGGCGCCCTTCACCGGGTATTGGATCTTGCCGTTCTCCACCCAGAAGGCCTCGCTGGCGCTGAAGACGAACTTGCCCGAGGTGATGTCGACCTGCCCGCCGCCGAAGTTGGTGGCATACAGACCCTTCTTGATGCTCTTAACGATTTCCTTCGGGTCCTTGTCGCCACCGAGCATGTAGGTGTTGGTCATGCGCGGCATCGGCACGTGGGCGTAGCTTTCGCGCCGGCCGTTGCCGGTGGGCTTGACGCCCATCAGGCGCGCGTTCATCGCATCCTGGATGTAGCCCTTCAGGATGCCGTCCTCGATCAGCACGTTGCGCTGGCTGGCGTGGCCTTCGTCGTCCACGTTGAGCGAGCCGCGGCGATCCGCGATGGTGCCGTCGTCCAGCACCGTGACACCCTTGGCCGCCACGCGCTGGCCGATGCGCCCGCTGAAGGCACTCGATCCCTTGCGATTGAAGTCGCCCTCCAGCCCGTGCCCGATGGCCTCGTGCAGCAGCACGCCCGGCCAGCCGGGGCCCAGCACCACCGTCATCTCGCCGGCCGGCGCGGGCCGAGCGTCGAGGTTGGTCAGCGCGGCCTTGACCGCATCGTTCACATATTCAGCGATCTGGTCGTCGGTGAAATACGCCAGGCCGAAACGCCCGCCGCCGCCGCCCGAGCCCATCTCGCGCCGGCCCTTGTGCTCGGCGATCACGGTCACCGACAGGCGCACCAGCGGGCGCACATCGGCCGCCAGCGTGCCATCGGCGCGCGCCACCATCACCACGTCGTATTCACTGGCCAGTCCGGCCATCACCTGCACCACGCGCGGGTCCTTGGCACGGGCCAGCTTCTCGACCCGGCCCAGCAGCTCGACCTTGGCGGTGCTGTCCAGTGACGCAATCGGATCCTGGCCACCGTAGAGCGAACGGCTGCCGGCCACCTTGCGGGCAGGCGTCTTCACGCGCCGGTTCTGCCCCGACGCCGCAATCGAGCGCACCGTGAGCGCCGCATCCATCAGCGAGGCTTCTGAAATATCGTCCGAGTAGGCAAACGCCGTCTTCTCACCCGCCACCGCTCGCACACCCACGCCCTGGTCGATGCTGAAAGAGCCGGTCTTGACGATGCCCTCTTCCAGGCTCCAGCCCTCGGAGCGGGTGTACTGGAAGTACAGGTCGGCGTCGTCGACCTTGTTTGTGGTGATCGCCGCCAGCGCGCGCGTCAGATGCGATTCGTTCAGGCCAAAGGGCGCCAGCAGCAGGGATTGGGCCGTGGCCAGACGTTCGAGGGTGGGTTCGCGGGAGATCATAGGGGGATTGTAGGGAGACTGCCCCTCTGATGTAGTGTTTGATTCTTTAGTGGACGTAAATTGATATCCCTGCATCCAACGCGCTGCTACGGTTTGCATTGGAGTGATCAATCGAGAGTTGCACCGGACATTTCTCTGACAAATGAACAAGAGCGCGAGCGGATTCGGCTTGTCCGCTCCAGGCCCACCAGCGTGAGGTTGGCGCAACGCGCGCAGATCGTGCTGCTGGCGCGCAGGGCCTGCAGAACAAGGACATCACCGAGCCATTGGGCATCGGGCGCGTGCAGGTTGCGCGCTGGCACCAACGCTACCTGGATTAGGGGTTGCAAGGGATTGAGCGCGACCTGCCGCGCGGTGCGCCACCGGTGAAGGGGATGTGGCCCGGCTGGTGGAGCCGACCACTCAAACGACGCCCGAGGCCGCCACGCACTGGAGCACGCGCACGATGGGCGCGGCCACCATGCACATAACTACGAGCGCAACGGCACGACCACTCGGTTTTCTGCGCTCAACGTGCTGGATACTCGGGTCATCGGCAATGCCAGCAGCGCCACACGCACGTCGAATGGCTGAAGTTGCTGCCCCAGATTGATCGCCAGGCCCCCAAGGGCAAGGCGCTGCACCTGATTGCCGACAATTACGCCACCCATAAGCACCCCACTGTGCAGGCGTGGCTGGACAAGCATCCACGATTGCACATGCACTTCACTCCAACCTCGGCCTCGTGGCTAAACATGGTCGAGCGTCTCTTGCGCCACATCAATACCGAACGGCTACGCCGAGGCATGTTCGCCAGCGTGCCGGAACTGGTGGCGGCGCCATCGATGAATACGTCGTGCATCACAACATCAATCCCAAGCCGTTCATCTGGATCAAGAGCGTTAGCGACATCCTGCAAAAGGTCATTTGCGCCAATAGCCGCTTAGATCCTAAACACAGAATGCAACATTACACTAGACAAGGAGTGCACCGTACGGAAGTGCGGCTATTGGTGAATGCCAAGGTGTTTCCTGGACCTTTTCTTAGTCGAACCTTTTGTCGAAACGCCTTTTCTTTGCCTCCTGTCAATCCATGAACGCCTGCAGCGCCGCTGCAGTCTCGTCGGGCAGCTGCTCGGGGATGAAATGCCCCGCCGGCATGGCCCAGCCGGTCACTGCGCCGGCACACTGAGCCTGCCAGAGCGCCAGCGGATCGAACAGGCGCTGCACCACGCCGTGCTCGCCCCACAGCATCAGGGTGTCGCAGGCGATCTTGTGGCCGCGCGCGCGACTCTCGCGATCGTGTTCCAGGTCGATGCCGGCGCTGGCGCGGTAGTCCTCGCAGGCGGTGTGGATCGCCTCATCGCGGCAGAAGCAGCGTTCGTACTCGGCCAGCGCGCGCGGCTCGATGTGGCCCAGCCCGCCGCTGCCCCAGCCGCCGAGCTTGGCGTGCAGGTACGCGCGCGGGTTGCCGCCGATCATCAGCTCGGGCAGCGGCGTCGGCTGGATCAGGTGGAACCAGTGGTAGTAGGCGCGCGCGAAATCGAAGTCGGTGCGCGCGTACATGTCCAGCGTCGGCGCGATGTCGATCACGCAGAGCCGGCGCACGCGCGCCGGGTGGTCCAGCGCCAGCCGGTGCGCCACGCGGCCGCCCCGGTCGTGTCCGCACAGGGCGAACGCGGCGATGCCCAGCGTGTCCATCACCGCAATGAGGTCCTGCGCCAGGGCGCGTTTGCTGTAGTTGCTGTGGTCCGGCAAGCCCGGCGCGTGTGACGAATCCCCGTAGCCGCGCAGGTCGGGCAGGACCAGGAAGAAGTCGTGGCGCAAAAGCTGCGCCACGCGGTGCCACATCGCGTGGGTCTGGGGGAAGCCGTGCAGCAGCATCAACGCCGGCTTGTCGCGGTCGCCACCCAGGCGCGCAGCGATCTCCGCGCCGTTCACAGCAAAGCGGCGTTCCTCAAAGTCCTTGAACCAGCCAGTCATTGCGTTTTTCTTTCCATGAACTTGCGCAGGTTGTGGGCCGCCCGCTGTTTCACCTTGTTGCGCAACATGGGCGTCCAGCCCAGCAGCAGGCCCGGCGCGCCGAGCGCCTGGCGCGACCAGGCCCAGAAGTTGAAGCGGTCGCGGTGCGCGACGATCAGGCCTTGCGGGTTGAAGGTGAAGGCGGCGTCGATGCGGTTGAGCACCAGACGCCCGGTGGCGCTGAAGCGGTAGTGGGCGTCCCAGTGGGCGCGGCCGGTCTTCTCATCCGCCTCGATGCCGCTGGCTTCCAGCTTCCAGTCGTCCCGGCCCTTGGCCCGGGTGGCCTCGCACAGCATGCGCCACATGCTCACGGTCTGCGCCTTGCCCCGCAGGGAAAACACCTCGTCGTCAAAGCGCACGTCGTCGGCATAACACGCGGCCATGCCCTCGGGGTCCAGTTGCGCGAAGGCCGCGTAGAACTTCGTGATCGTGTCGGCGTTCGGATGCATGGGAGCCTTTCAAAGCGCCAGGGGAATGGCCTGCGCCAGGAAATCGTACACCGCGCGGATGCGCCCGCTGTTGCGGATCTCGCGGTGCACGGTCAGCCAGATCGGCAGGCAGGGCAGTGGCAGCGTCGGCAGCAGCCGTTGCACGGCGGGGTCGGTGTCGATCGTGTAGTCGGCCGCGAAGCCCACGCCCAGGCCGGCGCGCACCGCCTCCCAGGCGGCGATCAGGTCGTCGGTGCGCAGGCTGAAATGTTCCTTCGTCACCGGAAATCCCATCGCTGCGAAGCCGCGCAGCAGGTCGTCCTGCTGGTCGTAGCCGATCAGCTCGTGCTGCAACAGGTCGGGGGGCTGCGCCGGTGTGCCGCGCCGCGCCAGGTAAGCCGTGCTGGCGCAGGCCGACAAGGTCACCTCAGCGATGCGTTTGGCCACCAGGCTGGCCTGCGCCGGCTGCACCATGCGCAGGGCGATGTCGGCCTCGCGCTGCAGCAGGTTGCTGACCTGGTTGCTCACCACCAGCTCGATCTGGATGGCCGGCAGCGCCTCGCGCATCCGGGCCAGAACCGGGGGCAGCAGGTAGCAGGCCACCGGCTGGCTGGCGCTCAGGCGCACGGTGCCGGCCTGCTGGCCTTGGGTGTCGAGCAGCTTCTCGGCCAGCGCCATCGCGCCGGACTGCATCGCCCGTGCGGGCCCGGCCAGCTCCAGCGCGAGTGTCGTGGGCCGCAGGCCGCGCCCGGTGCGCTCGAACAGTACCTTGCCCAGCTGGGATTCCAGATCCGCGATATGGCGCCCGGCCGTCGGCTGGCTGATACCCAGCTGCCGGGCCGCGCCCAGCAGGCTGCCACGCTCCAGGGCAGCCAGGAAAGTCGGCAGCAGGCTCCAGTCGAACGAGGTATTCATTTCTGCAAGGCTGGTGTGTATGAATAGCCAATTGTGTAATTAGTCGGGTGTTTCCACAATGCCTCCATGGCCGAAAGGCGGATGTCAAGGAGAGCGATCATGGACAACACAGTTCTGGTTCTGGGAGCACGCGGCCGGCTCGGCGGCGCGGTGGCGCAGGCGTTTGCGGCAGCCGGCTGGCGGGTACTCGCCCAGCGGCGTTCGGGCGGCATCCCGGCCGTAGCGGGTGGGGGCATCGAATGGGTGCAGTCCAAGGCCGCGGACACGGCCACGCTGCAACGGGCGGCTGCCGGCGCGCGCGTGGTGGTGCATGCGATGAACCCGGCCTACACCGCGGCGGCCTGGCGCGCCGAAGCGCCCGGGTTGATGCAGTCGGCGACCGACGTCGCAGCCGCCTTGGGAGCTCACCTGCTGTTCCCGGGCAATGTGTACAACTTCGGCGCGGGCATGCCCGCCGTGCTGGCGCCGGACACGCCGCAACGGCCCACCACTGGCAAGGGCCTCATCCGCGTGGACCTGGAGCAGCAGCTGGCGCAGGCCGCGCGGCATCACGGCTTTGCCGCGACCGTCATCCGGGCCGGCGACTTTTTCGGTGCCGGCAGCGGCTCCTGGCTGGACCAGGTGATCGTGAAGAAGCTGCCGCAGGGCCGCGTGACCTGGCCCGGATCACGGGATGCGCCGCATGCCTGGGCCTACCTGCCCGATCTGGCGCAGGCCTTCGTGCGTGTGGCCGAGACGACCCCGGCGACGGCTGGCGGGCGCTACGAGTGCCTGCATTTCGCCGGCCACACGGTCACGGGCCAGGACTGGCTGGCCGCACTGACGGACGTCGCCTGGGAGCAGGGCTGGCTGCCGGCCGACGGCGCGCTGCGCACGGGCACGCTGCCCTGGGGGATGATGCGGCTGCTGTCGCCCTTCAACGCCACGGTGGCCTCGCTGCTGGAAATGCGTTACCTCTGGGACCTGCCCCACGCGCTGGACGGTGCCGCACTGGCGCGGCGCATCGGCAGCGAGCCGCACACACCGTTTGGTGATGCGGTGCGCACGGCCATCCTGGCGCTGGACCTGGGGCCCCGTGGGGCCAATGCTGCCGGCCCCCGCACAGGCGGCACGGTCACCCAAGGAGCCTGAATCATGGAACGCAGAAGCTTTATTCGTGTCATAGGCGGTGGTGTGGTGCTGGCCGCCGCACCGGCGCTGGTCGCCTGCTCGTCCGCGCTGCCGCCGGAGGCCGTGGCCGCGTGGCAGCCCCCGGCACCGCCGGCTCCCGGCAGCGATGTGCGGCGCTGGATCCTGGCGCACGCCATCCTGGCGCCGCATTCGCACAATCTGCAGTCGTGGCTCGTGGACCTGCGCCAGCCCGGCGAGATCGCGCTGTACTGCGACCGCACCCGCCTGCTGCCCGAGACCGACCCGTTCTCGCGCCAGATCATGATGAGCCAGGGCACCTTCCTCGAAGTGCTGGACCTGGCCGCGCGCCAGCAGGGCTATCGCGCCGATACCGAGTTGTTCCCCCTTGGCGAGTTTGATCCGAAGACGGTGCCTGCGAACGGCCTGACGGCGCGCGTCCGCCTGGTGCCCGACGCCAGCGTCAAGCCGGATCCGCTGTTTGCCCAGGTGTTCCAGCGGCACACCAACCGCAGCGCCTATGACATGAAGCCGCCGGACGCCGCCGCCCTGCAGGCCATCGCGACCGCCGCGATGGGCCTGGGCGATGCGCTCAAGCTGCGCGTGGGCTTCGCCGGAGCGCAGGATGCCCGCATCGCCGAACACCGTGCCATCGCGCGCGACGCCTGGCGCATCGAACTGGTCACGCCGCGCACGGTGATGGAGTCGATGAAGGTGCTGCGTGTCGGACCGACCGAAATCGCACAGCACCGGGACGGCATCTCGATCAATGAGCCGATGGTGCGCGCGCTGGCCGCGGTCGGCCTGTTCGACCGCAGCAAGGCGCCGGGGCCGGACGACTCGGCCACCACCCAGCAAATCAAGGACTTCAACACCAAGATCGAGGCCACGCCCGATTTCTTCTGGATGGTGACCGACGGCAATGACCGCCGCACCCAGGTCAACGCCGGCCGCGCCTATGTGCGCGCCCAGCTGGCCGCCACGGCGCAAGGCCTTTCGATGCATCCACTGCAACAGGCGCTGCAGGAATACCCGGAGCAGGCTGGGCCGTATGCCGCGATCCACCGGCTGGTGGGGGCGCAGACTCCGGGCCAGACGGTGCAGATGTGGGCGCGGCTGGGTTACGCGCCGCCGGTGGGGGCAGCGCCGCGTCGCGGGCTGGAGGCGCACCTGCTCGCGGCCTGAGACGGCTTGGCAGTCAAACGCGCCACGGCTTGGTTTTGCCTCGCTGTGCGAAACCACTGGCTTCGCGCCTTGTGCTGCGCTTGACGGCCGACCCGCAGGCGTCACTCCGGGCGGGCGGCCGTCAGCCCTGCAGTTCAAAAGCCGCGTCGGCCACCTTCTTTCCGTTGATGCGCAGTTCGATGCGGTGGGTGCCTGGGTACAGCGTGCGCGTGGTCACCGGGCGCAGACTGTGGCGCTTGTCGAGCACCCGTGTTTCCCGAGCGTCCAGCGTCAGGTTCCAGCCCTTGAACACCTTGGGTGACGCGCTGCCGTTGGCACGCACGTGATGCACGACGTAGTCCATCACCAGTGTCTGCGGGTGCGCGCTGGCGGAACGCAGAGTGACGTGCAGGCCCAGTGTGTCGCCGATCGCCACCCGCGACGCCGATAACGCCAGTTCGGCCTGGCCTCTCAGCGGCTGGCCCAGGCCCCAGGCCGCCAGCGTGGGCCCATGGCCCTGCTTGATCAGCGTGCGGCTGGCATGGCGCAGCAACGCGGAGCGCTGCGCGCTGGCACCCAGTCGGTGATCGTGCACCCACTGCGCCACGAGCTCGGGGTGGTCCTTGGCGATGTCGTTCAGGTGGTTCGCCACGCTGCGGCGCACATAAGCGCTGGGGTCGTCCTGCAGGGCGCGCAGCAGCGGCAGGGTGGGCGCCGGGTTGCGTACCAGCAACTGCAGGCGCTGGCCCCAAGGCAGGCGCGGGCGGCTGCCTTCGCTGACCAGGCGGCGCACATGGACGCTAGGGTCATGGACCCACTGTGTCAGCGTGGCCAGCGTGGGCTGGGGATGTTGTGCAATGAACGGGCGGATGGCGAATTCGGCGGAGAAGCGCTGGGTCAGGGCGTGCAGGCAGCGCAGGGCGCGCGGCACATCAATCATGCCCCGGCGCACCACGAACTCGCCGAGCGACCAGAGCGCCCAGCCGCTGAGACCGGCTTCGCGTTCAGCCTCGCCCAGCGCAACCGGCTCGCCCAACGCGTCCAGCGGCAGCGGCAGTGCCAGGCTGGCCTCGATCACCTCCGCCGCCCGCGCGAAATCCGTCGGCAGCGTGGCGTCCAGCGCATCGGCCAGCTGCATGGCCCGCGCCTTGAATTCCAGCGTTTCCAGCCCGGTGCCGGCCAGCGATTCGAAGCGCCTGCGGTCAAACGCCGGCCAGGCGCGCTGAAGGTGCCGGCCGGCCTCGGCGACTGTGCCGGGGTTGATCAGGTTCTTGAACGGCTCGGCCATGGAGTGTCCGGCAGGCGCGGGGGGCCGGGCGCTCAGAGCCGCGCCAAAAGGCCGGCCAGCGCATGGGCCACGGTGGCCTGGCGCACGGCGGCGCGGTCGCCGTCGAAGCGTTGGCGCTCCGCAAAGACGCCGGCGGGTGTGGCCCAGCCGAACCACACGGTGCCGACGGGTTTGTCGGGGCTGCCGCCGGTGGGCCCGGCCACGCCGGTGACGGCCACGCTGACCTGCGCGCGGGAGTGGCGCAGCGCGCCTGCGGCCATGGCCCGGGCCACGGCTTCGCTCACCGCGCCGTGGGCCTCGATCAGCGCCTCGTCCACGCCGAGCAGCTCGGTCTTGGCGTCGTTCGAATAGGTCACGAAGCCGCGCTCGAACCAGGCGCTGGAGCCGGACAGGTCGGTGCAAGCCCCGGCGATCAGTCCGCCGGTGCAACTCTCGGCCGTGGCCATTGTCCAGCCCTTTTTCTGAAGGATTTCAGCCAGTTCCCAGCGTGGATCGGTCATGAGGCGCTATCCATTCAGGAGTAATCCGGCTCACCAGACGCGCCAGGCAGCAATCACCATCAGCGTGCAGAACGCCGCCACGAAGTCGTCGAGCAGGATGCCGAAGCCGCCGCGCCAGCCAGTGCCGTGAAACGCCTCGTCGGCCCAGCGCACCGGGCCGGGCTTGACCGCGTCGAAGAAGCGGAACAGCGCAAAGGCCACGAGTTGGCCCCAGAAGCCGGTGGGCATCACCAGCCACAGCACCAGCCAGAAAGCCACCACCTCGTCCCAGACGATGTTGCCGGGGTCGAGCACGCCCAGGTGGTCGGCGGTGACGGTGCAGGCCCACCAGCCGAGCAGCGTGGAGCCGGCGATCAGCACACCCAGCTGCAGCGGGCTCAGCCACAGCGACAGCACCAGCCAGGCCAGCCACGCCCACAGCGTGCCGACGGTGCCCGGCGCCTTGGGCGACAGGCCGGAGCCGAAGCCCAGCGCGATGGCATGCGCCGGGTGCGCCAGCATGAAGCGCACGGTGGGGCACTGCGGTGCGGGTGGCCGGACGGGATAGATCCGCGCCGCGGCTGCGCCGGCCTGAGCGGCCGTGTGATCGTTCTCGTCGGGCGTGTTCATGGCTGGATTATCACGGGGCCATGCCGGCCAGTCGTCCGGGCCGCCGGCGGGCGCGGGAGCCGCCGGGGCCTGCGGTTCAGCGGCGGCCTGGCGCTGATGGACGCCGAGCCGCTGCATCCGGTCCTTGCGGGCCGAAGCCGTGGGGGATATCACCCATTGGGTGGGGTGGGTCACCCATGCCGTATGGAGAGCTTTTCGATAAATCCTTATGAATCAACGGTTTATTTCGATGCGGCATGGGGTTTTCCGGTGGCACGGATCATGCAATTTGGTAACGGTCCGGTCTTGCCGCCACGAGGAAGGCAGCAGGACGCCGGGAACGATCAACCTTCAAGGAAACACCATGAACCTCAAGAACACCTGCCGCGCACTCCTGACCCTCATCGGCGCCAGCCTGCTGTCCGTCAGCCTGATTTCCCCAGCAAGTGCCGCGCGTGGCGCGAGTCAGGGCCACGGCGTCAAGTGCTACTGGGTGGTGGTTTCGTCCGATCCCGCCACGGGTGCGCAGGTGCTTCAGTACGTGTGCAGCCGCGGAGCCTGAACCTTGCCGGTCACAGCGGCGTGAATGATTCAGCTGGCGAAGTGATCGAATGAAGCAAAGCGCCGGTGGACCGGCTGCCCAGTGGCGTCCACAAGCCGCAAGCCGCTGGCAGCCTCGATCACGCCGATGCGAGTGACGGACGTCTCGGACTGCAAGGCAGCTGCTTTCACCCGGCTGCGCGCGCTCGAGGGCGACGTGAATACCAATTCGTAGTCGTCACCGCCGGCCAGCACGCATTCCAGCGCAGTTTCTGCATCAAATTGACCATTTCCCAGCTTCAAATGGCCTCTATTTGCTATCAAGTTGATTGCAATTGATGTATCGATGCAGGCGCCCACGCGGCTGGCTTTGAGGATGTGGCCCAGGTCGCCGACCAGTCCGTCGCTGATGTCGGCTGCGGCCGTGGCCACGCCGCGCAGCGCCAGGCCCAGCGCCACACGCGGCGTGGGTGTTTCCATGCGGATGCGGGCCGCATGGAAAGCCGGCTGCGGCAGCGACCGCGTGCCGCGGAACACTTCCAGCGCCAGCCGCGCGTCGCCCAGCGTCCCGCTCACGTAGAGGTCGTCGCCGGCGCGCGCCCCGCTGCGCAGCAAGGCCTGGCCCGGCGGGACTTCGCCGAACACCGTGATGCAGATGGCCAGGGGGCCTCGCGTGGTGTCACCGCCGATGAGTTCGCAATCGTGGGCGTCGGCCAGCGCGAACAGTCCGCGCGAGAAGCCGTCCAGCCAGGCCTCGTCGGCCTGCGGCAAGGCCAGCGCCAGCGTGAAGGCCAGCGGTTTCGCGCCGCAGGCGGCCAGGTCGCTGAGGTTCACGGCCAGCGCCTTGTGGCCCAGCTTGAACGGATCGACGGTGGACAGGAAATGCCGACCTTCAATCAGCATGTCGCTGGAGACGGCCAGCTGCATGCCGGGCGCGGGTGCCAGCAAGGCGCAGTCATCGCCCACACCCAGTGCGGCGCGTCGCGCCGGGCGCTTGAAATAGCGGTCGATCAGCTCGAATTCACCCACGGTGCTTCAGGAGGACGATGGGCCAACGCCGGCCACAGGGGGCGCATCGCGCGGTGGCAGCAGGAACGACAGCGGCGCCTGGCGCACCCGTTCAAAAAAAGCCTGACGGATGTGCCGGCGTTCCACCGGCGGGACGCTGTGGGCGGCCAGGGCCAGGCGGAACGCCAGCAAGAAGCTCACGGCAAGGTTCAGCGGGCCGATGACGGCAATGCCGGCGACGGCCCACCAGAATTCCGGCGTCGTCAGAACGCCCAGCCCCAGGGTGTAGGCCGCGGCGGCCACCTGGCCCGTGGACAGGGTCACGTGGCGCACTTCCAGCCCCAGGCCGAAAAAGCCGGTAAAGGCGGGCACCAGGCCCAGCATCAGGCCCAGCGAGATGTTGGCCGCCAGGCCCGAGATGTTGGCGCGCAGCCATTTCGACCAGCGGCGGGCTCGCTCCGTGCCCAGCACCCGGGTGTAGCGCGGGTTCCAGGCAATCGCCGATTCGAGCTGGTACAGCACGAACCAGTTTTCCACCCAGCCCGCGATGATGCTGGAGGCAAACAGCAGCACCCCTGTGAAGGCGGCGTAAAAGGCCGTGGGCCCGAGCAGGCTCTGGTCGTGCATCACGTGGTGCGCGTAATCGGGATCGACCATGTTGCCCAAGCCGCCCAGGTGCAGCGCGCCGCAGATCAGCAGCACGCCGGGAATCACCAGGCCCAGGTTGCCGATGATGGCCGCGATCTGCGAGCGCAGCAGATGCGCCACTTCGTCAATGAAGTTGCCGACTGCGTCCGGCGCGCTCATGTCTTTCAGCCGCGCGGCCATGGCCGGGGCGGTGACGGCCGGCTGCTTGGTGGCCACCGTCCAGTGCAGCAGCATGACGATCACGAACGAGGTCGCGTAGTTCAGGCCGAAGCCGACGCCGCCCCAGAAAGCCGACAGTCCCAGGCCGACAATCGCGAACTTGGCCCAGGTGGTGAACGCCAGCACGGCTCCGCCGCCAGCGGCCGTGGCCAGCATGTGCCGGTACTCGGCGACGTTGCGCGTGATGTAGTGTTCGCCGCTTTCGGCACTGCGCTCGGCCACCTTGGCCGCCGTCAGGTGCGTGCTGCTGGCGATCAGCGCGCGGATGCTGCGCTTGGCCTGTCCCACCAGCGCGAGCTGGGCGAGCAGGCGCGCCGTGGCCTGCGCCGGTTGCTCGCTTTGCAGGCAGTCGAGCAATTGCCGAATACGAACCATGCGCTCGCGCAGCTGGCTCAGGCGGAAAACGATGCCGACCGAGATGCCGTTCTCGTCCAGATGCGCGTAGACCGTATAGGCCGCATGGCGGCAGGCATCAAGCTGCTCGCGCAAGGCCTGGGCAGCGGCCAGTGCCGTCGGACTGCGCGCACCGTCGGTCTTGACCGCGGCCTTGAACGCCTCGAACTGCCCGGGCAGGGCATGAAAAGGGCGCGAATGGTAGGGGTGGGCCTGCGACACCGTATGGGCCATGCGCGCGCGGATCTCAGCCGCAAAGCCGGCCGCGCTGACCTGCCCGACGCTGTAGGTCAGGGCGTCCATCAGAACGCCATTGCCCCAGATGTCGTCCTTGGGCGCCTCGAACAGCAAGGACTGCATGCGGTCCAGCGTATCGCCGTCCAGCGCCTTGATCCACAGCGCGTCGCGCGGATCGGGGAGCAGAAGGTCAAACAGGTTGATCAGGTCATAGGTGTCGGGTGTGATGGGCAGCAGCTTGCGCCGCAGCCGTTCGCCCAGCGCACTCATGAAGGCGGTGCGCGGCGCGAAACCAAAGTCGGCCAGGAGGGGCGCCGGGTCCACCGTGTCCTTGAACAGCTGCCACCAGGCGCGCCAACGCTCCCGCCACTGCGGGCGGGTCTGAACGGCATCCAGCATCAGGTTGACGCGGGCCACGGCGCCGGCTGGATCGGTGCCGGAACCCATCCCGGCGCGGACCCACTCCAGCAGGGCCGTCAGCCAAAGATGGCGCTCGGCGCGTGACGCGCCGGGATCCAGCGCATCGAGAAGGTGGGTCAGGTCGGGAAGGCGTTGCGGCACGGCGGAGCGCAGCCTAGTGCAGCACGCGGCCGCCGGTCTGGCCGGTGGCGTCGAGCGTGAAGCGGGGAATGGGTACCTCGAAGGAGGCGCCATCCTCCTTGACGAAGAAATAAGTGCCCTCCATCGTGCCGGTGGGCGTACGCAGCCGGCAGCCGCTGGTGTACTCAAAGCCTTCGCCCGGCTTGAGCAGGGGCTGATGTCCCACCACGCCCAGGCCGCGCACCTCTTCGCGGTGGCCGTCGGCGTCCAGGATGATCCAGTGCCGCGAGATCAGTTGCGCGGGCACTTCACCATGATTGGACAGGGTGATGGTGTAGGCAAAGCCGTAGGTTTCCTGCAACGGATCGGACTCCTCGGGCAGGTAGCGTGGTTCGACGCGGACGTCAATCTCGGGGGTGCTCATGAGGCAATGGTAACTGCGACAATCCGGCGATGAGCACCACCTACCGCATTGCCCCCTCGATCCTCTCGGCCGACTTCGCCCGCCTGGGCGAGGAGGTCCGCAGCGTCCTTGCCGCTGGCGCCGACTGGGTTCATTTCGACGTCATGGACAACCACTACGTGCCCAACCTGACTTTCGGGCCGATGGTCTGCCAAGCACTGAAGCCCCATGCCAGAAAGCCGGACGGCACGCCGGTGCCGATCGACGTGCACCTGATGATCCAGCCGGTCGATGCGCTGGCCGCGGCCTTTGCCGACGCCGGCGCCGACCTGATCAGCTTCCACCCCGAGGCCTCGGCCCATGTGCATCGCAGCGTGCAGGCCATCAAGTCCATGGGCTGCCAGGCCGGCGTGGTGTTCAACCCCGCCACGCCGCTGGATGTGCTGGACTGGGTGATCGACGACATCGACCTGATCCTGATCATGTCGGTGAACCCGGGCTTCGGCGGGCAGAGCTTCATCGACAGTGCCCTGCGCAAGATCGAGGCGGCGCGCAAACGCATTGACGCGACGGGCCGTGACATCCGTCTGGAAGTGGACGGCGGCGTCAAGACCGACAACATCCGCCGCGTGGCTGATGCCGGCGCAGACACCTTTGTCGCCGGCAGCGCGATTTTTGGCAAACCCGACTACCAGGGCGTGATCGACGCCATGCGCGCGGAGCTGGCGAGTTGAGTGCCCGTGCCAAAGGGCCAGGGCGCCGCCTCAGGGCTTGATGTAGCCGAACTGCTCGCGTGTCTGCAGCTGGCCGATGCGCACCACGCCAGAGGGTGTGAATTCGGCATCCATGCTGAACTGGTCTTTCTTCAGGTTGCGGTTTCTCAGCGTGATTTCGCAGACCTCGAAGCGCACGCCGCGGGCTTTCAGCGCGCTGACCAGTGAGGCGTAGTCGATGCTGGGGTTTTTCTTGTCCTTGGCGCCGTCCATCAGGAAGTCCACGCCATCGGCATGGGTGACCACGATGATCTTCGTCTCCGGCGCCACATCGAGATGGTTGCGGATGTTGCGCAACCCCTTGGTGGCCTGGGCCTCGGCATTGTCGATGTGGTAGACCACCTTGTCCTGCGCCAGCGCAGCGCCGCAGATCAACAGCGATCCGATCAGGGCCAGGAAGGAATGAATAAGGCGTCGCATGGCGGTCTCCTGATGGGAAAGTACAAGTCGCGCAGCATACTGCGATTGAACCCCCCGGTGTACCGGGCAAACGTGAATACGGTCAATGAAATTGAATCTGTCTGAAGCCACTCGCCTGCAGGCCTGCATCGTCGACCTCGACGGCACACTGGTTGACACCCTCGGTGACTTTGAAGTTGCGCTCAATCACATGCTGGCGACGCTCGATCGGCCACCGGTGACGCGCACCGTGATCGGACAACTCGTCGGCAAAGGCTCCGAGCACCTGATCCGCTCGGTGCTGGCCCATGGGGAGCGACAGCGCGGTGTCGCGGATTCCGTCGCACCCGAAGACCTCGTCAACCGGGCCTGGCGTGCCTATCAGGAGCACTACCTGCTGATCAACGGCCGGTACAGCGCGGTGTATGCGGGGGTGCGCGAGGGACTGCTGGCGCTGCGGGAGCGGGGGCTGCGACTGGCCTGCCTGACCAACAAGCCGACCGCGTTTGCGCGGCCCCTGCTGCAGGCCAAGGGGCTGGACGGATATTTCAGTGAAGTATTCGGTGGCGATGCGTTCGATCGCAAGAAGCCAGACCCTTTGCCGCTGCTCAAGACCTGTGAGGCCTTGGGCAGCGAGCCTGCCCGCACCCTGATGATCGGGGATTCCAGCAACGATGCGCAGGCCGCACGTGCGGCCGGTTGCCCGGTGGTGCTGGTCACCTACGGCTACAACCACGGCGAGCCGGTGCGCTCGGTCGATGCCGACGGCTACCTGGACTCGCTGGATGAACTCGCCGCTCTGCTGGCGCGGCGCAACTGACGCTTACTTGCCGAGCAAGGCGTCCTTCAGTTTCCAGTCGGCCGGGTTGGGGCCGAGCCAGATCCGCATCAGCGCGTTGAAGAACTCGGGCTCCTTGAAAGGTTCGCCCTGCACCTTGCCCTTGACGGTGATGACCGTGCCAGTGCCAGGGACCCACTCGATGAGGAAGTTCTCGCCGGGCAAGAGTTTCTTCTGGTCGCTGAAGATCTGGCTCATGCGCATCAGGCCCGGAATAAGCTTGGACATCTCGCTGCGGGGGCTGTTGTCCTCCACGCCGCGCGTGAACAGTTTGCCGAGTTCGGCGGAGTCGATCTCGCGCAGCATGGTGATGCTCAAGCGTTTGGGCCCGGTTGCGACCATGACTTCCTCGGCGGTGGCGGCCTTCTTCGTCAGGTACAGGCCGGCGGCATAGACCTTGAACACGGCCTTGTAGCGCACACCGGCACCGTTGAGCTCCAACTTGGCGCCCCGGAACTCAATGGTGTCTTCCATCTTGACGCCGGACACATCAACCGTTGCCGCCATGCTGACCGCGGTCAGCAGGCTCAATGCGGCTCCCAGCATCAAATTGCGAATTCGTTTCATAGTGGTGCGCTCCAGTATCGGTTCGTGGTTCAGGGATGAGAAGGGCAGAAGGAAGTCTTCATTCTCGTGCGGGTGTTACCGGGGCGTTACAGGGTTTTGCCGTAGTGGGAGGCTTGACCGGTCTCAAGACACCGCGGCGCGGTTTGCTACACTGCGCCCATCATGTTCATCCCAAGCACGATCCATCCGAAGGGTTCCGCAGGTCTTCAGGGCCGGGGAGCCTGGCGCAAGCCAGCAAACGTGCGACTCTGAGCGGCGCGGTCCTCCCGCGCCAGGTGCCCGGCCCCTACCCCGGCTGCGGCGATGGATGAAACAGATGCACCCAGCGCGTGGTGCTGAGCGTGGAGGCTCAACATGATCACCGAACTCGAATTCAAAAGCCTGGCCGGTCAAGGCTATAACCGCATTCCCTTGATGGTCGAGGCGTTTGCGGACCTCGAAACCCCTTTGTCGCTGTACCTCAAGCTGGCGCATTCGAAAGACGGCGGCCGGTACAGCTTCCTGCTCGAATCCGTGGTGGGTGGCGAGCGTTTTGGCCGCTACAGCTTCATCGGCCTGCCCGCGCGCACGCTGGTGCGGGCGAGTGGCTTCGGCCCGCAGGCCGTGACCGAAGTCGTGCGCGACGGCGTGGTCGTCGAGACCGTGCGCCATGCCGAAGCCGGCTCCTGCAAGACGCCGCTGGACTTCATCGCCGACTACCAGAAACGCTTCAAGGTGGCGCTGCGCCCCGGCCTGCCGCGCTTTTGCGGCGGACTGGCCGGCTACTTCGGCTACGACACGGTGCGCTACATCGAGAAGAAGCTCGAAAAGACCTGCCCGCCCGACACGCTGGGTTGCCCGGACATCCTGCTGCTGCAGTGCGAGGAGCTCGCCGTCATCGACAACCTCTCCGGCAAGCTCTACCTGATCGTCTATGCCGATCCGGCGCAGCCCGAGGCCTACAGCAACGCCAAGAAGCGCCTGCGCGACCTGAAGGACCAGCTCAAGTACTCGGTCAGCGCGCCCGTGGTCAAGCCCAGCCAGGGCTATCCGGCCGAGCGCGACTTTGCCAAGGCTGATTACCTGGCCGCCGTGGAACGCGCCAAGGAGTTGATCGCCGGCGGCGACTTCATGCAGGTGCAGGTGGGCCAGCGCATCAAGAAGCGCTACACCGAGAGCCCGCTGTCGCTGTACCGCGCGCTGCGCTCGCTCAACCCCAGCCCCTACATGTATTACTACCACTTCGGGGACTTCCATGTGGTGGGCGCTTCGCCCGAGATCCTGGTGCGCCAGGAACAGACCGATGAGGGTCAGAAGATCACGATCCGGCCGCTCGCCGGTACCAAGCCTCGCGGCGCCACGCCCGAAAAGGACAAGGCGGCCGAGTTGGAACTCGTCAACGACCCGAAGGAGCGCGCCGAGCACGTCATGCTGATCGACCTGGCGCGCAACGACATCGGGCGCATCGCGAAGATCGGCAGTGTCAAGGTGACCGAGGCCTTTACGGTCGAGCGTTACAGCCACGTGATGCACATTGTGAGCAACGTTGAGGGCCTGCTCAACGACGGCATGACCAGCATGGACGTGCTCAAGGCCACCTTCCCGGCCGGCACGTTGACCGGCGCGCCCAAGGTGCATGCGATGGAAGTGATCGACCAGCTCGAGCCTACCAAGCGCGGCCTGTACGGCGGCGCCTGTGGGTACCTCAGCTATGCCGGCGACATGGACGTGGCCATTGCCATCCGCACCGGCATCATCAAGGATGGCACGCTCTATGTGCAGGCCGCGGCCGGCGTGGTGGCCGACTCGGTGCCCGAGATGGAGTGGAGGGAAACCGAACACAAGGCACGCGCGCTGCTGCGCGCCGCGGAACTGGTCGAAGAAGGGCTGGAGTGAATCATGACGAAACAGATCAAGCTCCTGATGATCGACAATTACGACTCGTTCACCTACAACATCGTCCAGTATTTTGGCGAGCTGGGGGCGCAGGTTGAGGTGTTCCGCAATGACGAGATCACGCTCGATGAGATCGAAGCCCGGCTGCAGGCCGGCCAGCTCGACCGGCTGGTGGTCTCGCCCGGCCCGTGCTCGCCGGCCGAGGCTGGTATCTCGGTGGCGGCGATACAGCACTTCGCCGGCAAGCTGCCAATCCTGGGCGTGTGCCTGGGGCACCAGTCCATCGGCGCGGCCTTCGGCGGCAAGATCGTGCGGGCCCAGCAGCTCATGCACGGCAAGACCAGCGTCATCACCACCACGCAGGAAGGCGTGTTCATCGCGCTGCCGAAGCAGTTCACGGTGAACCGCTATCACTCGCTGGCGATCGAGCGGGCCAGCTGCCCCGACTGCCTGAAAGTCACTGCGTGGACCGACGACGGCGAGATCATGGGCGTGAAGCACAAGACGCTGGACATCGAAGGGGTGCAATTCCACCCCGAGAGCATCTTGACCGAGCACGGCCACGCCATGTTGCGCAACTTTCTGGTACGAGTCGCCTGAAATGGATCCTGAATCAGTAGTAAATAAAGACCCTTCGACGCTGGGATGAGGCCAATATGATTCAAGAAATGCCGTTGGAGGTCGTGGATCTGCGCAGCGACACCGTGACCCGCCCGACCGGTGCCATGCGCGAGGCCATGATGGCCGCGCCGCTGGGCGACGATGTCTTTGGCGACGATCCTACCGTCAACGCGTTGCAGGAGCGAATTGCCGGCCTGCTCGGCTTCGAAGCCGCCCTGTTCGTGCCCACGGGCACCCAGAGCAACCTGTGCGCCATCCTGGCCCACTGCCAGCGCGGTGACGAGTACCTCGTCGGCCAGATGGCGCATTGCTACCGGTGGGAAGGCGGCGGCGCCGCGGTGCTGGGCAGCGTGCAGCCCCAGCCGATCGCCCACCAGGCCGATGGCATGCTGGCGCTGGCCGACATCGAGGCCGCGATCAAGCCCGACGACGCGCATTTCGCACGCACCCGGCTGCTGGCGCTGGAAAACACCTTGGGCGGCAGCCTTCTGCCGTTCGACTATGTGCAAGCCGCCACCGCGCTCGCATCCAGCCGCGGGCTGGCCCGCCATCTGGACGGGGCGCGGCTGTTCAACGCGGCGGTGGCGCAGGCGGCGCTCATGAAGTCCAGTGCCGAGCTGGAGGCGCGTCGCGTCGCCGCGTGCTTTGACAGCGTCTCGGTCTGCTTCAGCAAGGGCCTTGGGGCGCCGGTCGGCTCGGCGCTGTGCGGCTCGAGGGACTTCATCGCGCGGGCGCACCGCATCCGCAAGATGGCCGGCGGTGGCATGCGGCAGGCGGGCCTGCTGGCGGCGGCGGCCCTGTATGCGCTGGAAAACCATGTCGAGCGCCTGGCGCTGGACCACGCACTGGCGCGCCGACTGGCGGACGGGCTCGCGGGCATTGAGGGTCTGCAGGTACAGGCGCCGCAGACCAACATCGTGTTTGCCGACCTGACCGGTGATGCGCTCGAACGCTCGGGTGCGCTGCTACGGCACCTGGCGGGCCACGGCGTGCTGGCCACGGGGCTGTACCGGCTGCGCTTCGTGACCCACCTGGACGTGGATGCGGCCGGCGTGGACCGCGCCGTGGCCGCCATCCGGTCCTTCTTCGGCCGCTGACCCGAACTGGAGCGCCCACACCGTGCCGAACCTCGACCACCTTGGCGTGTTCATCGCCGCCGGGCTGCTGCTGAACCTGACGCCAGGGCCGGATGTGCTCTACATCGTCAGCCACGCGCTGCGCGCGGGCGCCAGGGCTGGCGCGGTGGCCGCGTTGGGTATCACGGCAGGCTGCTTCGTGCACATCGTCGCCGCTGCGGTTGGCGTGAGCGCGCTGATTGCGGCCTCGGCCACCGCATTTGGCCTGCTGAAATGGCTCGGGGCGGCCTACCTGCTCTATATGGGGCTTTCGATGCTGCGCCCCTGCCGGCCCGGAAATCCTGTTTCGATAGCTGAAAATGACCTATCCACGCTGGGAAATGGCGAAAAAAGCCTGAAACGTGTGTTCTTGCAGGGGTTCTGGACCAATGCCCTCAATCCCAAGGTGGCGCTGTTCTTCCTGGCGTTCCTGCCGCAATTCATTGCGCCGCAGGCACGGGACCAGACCCTGGCCTTCCTGTTGCTGGGATTGCTGTTCAACTTCAACGGCCTTTGGGTCAACCTGGGCTGGGCGATGGCCGCGGCCTGGGCCCGCCAGCGCCTGGGCACCGTGCAACAGCGGCTCAATACCGCCACGCGCTGGCTCGACCGAATCGCTGGTGCAATGTTTGTCGGCTTCGGCCTGAAGCTGGCTTTTTCCGAATTTCCCCAACCATGAGGAGCCTCCCATGCCCATGACCCCACAGGAAGCGCTGCAGCGCACCATCGAGCACCGCGAAATCTTTCATGACGAGATGCTGCATCTCATGCGCATGATCATGAAGGGCGAGGTGTCGCCGGTCCTGATGGCCGCTCTCATCACGGGCCTGCGCGTGAAGAAGGAGACCATCGGGGAAATCACCGCCGCAGCCCAGGTGATGCGCGAGTTTTCCACCAAGGTCCATGTGGCCGACAAGACCCATCTGGTGGACATCGTGGGCACTGGGGGCGACGGCTCGCACACCTTCAACATCTCCACCTGTTCCATGTTCGTGGCCGCAGCGGCGGGTGCCAAGGTCAGCAAGCACGGCGGGCGCAGCGTCAGCAGCAAGTCGGGCAGTGCCGATGTGCTGGAGAGTCTGGGCGTCAACATCAACCTGTCGCCCGAGGTGATTGCGCGCTGCATCGACGAGGTCGGCATCGGCTTCATGTTTGCACCCAACCACCACCCGGCCATGAAGAACGTGGCGCCGGTGCGACGCGAGTTGGGCATCAAGACCATCTTCAACATCCTTGGGCCGCTGACCAACCCGGCGTCCGCGCCCAATATCCTGATGGGCGTCTTTCACCCGGATCTGGTGGGCATCCAGGTGCGTGCGCTGCAGCGCCTGGGCACCGAGCATGCCGTGGTGGTGTACGGGCGCGACGGGCTGGACGAGGTCAGCCTGGGCGCTGCGACGATGGTGGGCGAACTGCGCGATGGCGAGATCACGGAATATGAAATTCATCCCGAGGATTTCGGCCTGGCGATGGCCAGCAACCGCGCTCTGAAGGTGGAGACGCCTGATCAGTCGCGGGCCTTGCTGCTGGATGTGCTGGACAATCAGCACGGTGCGGCGCGCGACATCGTGATCTTGAACGCCGGCGTGGCACTGTATGCGGCCAACGTCGCGGACACCATGAAGGACGGTGTCGAGCGTGCCCGCGCAGCCATTGAATCGGGCGCTGCCAAGGCGCGTCTGGAACAGCTGGTGGTGACGGCCCATGCGCTGAGCACACCGGCCTGACATGTGGCGCGACCCTGGCGCGTGGATCGCCATCGGCGTGTCGCTGCTGTTCCTGGTGGTGGCGCTGGTGATGCACCGTGTGATTGTGAAAGTACTGAAGAACGGCTCGACCGAACCCTCTGACCATGAGTGACATCCTGAACAAGATAGTGGCCGTCAAACGCGAGGAAGTCGCTGCCGGTTTGAAGAAAAAGCCGCTGGCCGCGATGCGCGAAGACGCGGAAAGCCGCGTGCTCACGCGCGACTTCGTCGGGGCCATGCGCGCGAAGATTGCCGCCGGTCAGGCCGCCGTCATTGCCGAAGTCAAGAAGGCCAGCCCGTCCCGCGGTGTGCTGCGCGAGGATTTCATCGCGGCCGACATTGCCCAAAGCTATGCCGAAGGGGACGGGGTGGTCAGCGCCGCCTGCCTGTCCGTGTTGACCGACCGCCAGTTCTTCCAGGGGAATGTCGACTACCTCAAGCAGGCACGCGCGTCGTGCCAGCTTCCGGTGCTGCGCAAGGATTTCATGATCGACGCCTGGCAGATTTACGAATCGCGCGTGATGGGTGCCGATGCCATCCTGCTGATCGCCGCCTGCCTGGATGACGCGCAGATGGCCGATCTGGAGGCCATTGCGCAGGGGCTGGACATGGCGGTGCTCGTGGAAGTGCACGACCGCCCCGAGCTCGAACGGGCACTGCGCCTGAAGACGCCGCTGATCGGCATCAACAACCGGAACCTGCGAACCTTCGAGGTCTCGATCCAGACGACACTGGCTCTGCGCGCCGACGTGCCGCCCGGGCGGCTGCTGGTGACGGAGAGTGGCATTTTGAGCCGTGCCGATGTGCGGACCATGCGCGACGCGAAAGTCGATGCTTTCCTGGTGGGGGAGGCCTTCATGCGGGCGCCCGATCCGGGCCTGGCGCTGGCTGAGCTGTTCGCCTGACGCCCAGAAATTCGGGCGAGCGACCGGGTTAGACACCGCACGATGCACGTGAACCAAGCCCAGGCAGCCCTTTGGACGGAAATGGCCGCAGACCCCGGCGACGGCACCGATCGACTGACCGCATGGCAGCCGGCTCGCTGGCCGGTGGCGCCTGACTGGCGATTGCTGGTCGATGGCTTCTTTGCCAGTCCATCCGCGCAGGAATTGGGTGCGTTTGTGTGCAGCCGCCTGGAAGCGGGTGCCGTGGTTTATCCCCCGCGGCCGTTGTGGGCCTTTGAACTGACGCCCTTGTTCGAGGTACGGGTTGTTATTCTGGGACAGGACCCCTACCACGGCGCCGGGCAGGCGCAAGGACTGGCCTTTTCGGTGGCCGAAGGCCAGCGGCAACCGCCGAGCCTGCGCAATATCTTCAAGGAGTTGCAGCGGGATCTGGGGTTGCCCCTGCCGGCCAGTGGATCCTTGCTGAGCTGGGCCCGCCAGGGTGTACTGCTGCTCAATACCTGCCTGACGGTCGAAGAAGGCCAGCCGGCCAGCCATGCCCGTCAGGGATGGGAAACCCTCACGGACACGGTGCTGGCCGCCGTTTCCGGCTTGCCGCAGCCGGTGGTGTTCATGTTGTGGGGTGCGCATGCCCAGTCCAAGCAAGGCCTCATCGAAGCCGCTTGCGGCCAGGGGCGTCATCTGGTGCTGACAGCCAATCACCCTTCGCCCTTGTCGGCTTTGCGCCCGCCGGCGCCTTTCATAGGTTGCGGGCATTTTGGTCTCGCGAATGCCTACCTCGGGAGGCAAGGTCTTGCGCCCGTCGATTGGTAGAAGTTTTCGGGGCTGGTTGTCAAAACCGGGAAAAAGCTGGCATAATTGACGGTTCGCTGAGGAGGGGTGCCCGAGTGGCTAAAGGGGGCAGACTGTAAATCTGTTGGCTTACGCCTACGCTGGTTCGAATCCAGCCTCCTCCACCAGCAAAAAATTTGACAGTGCAGACAAGCAAGGGTGTTTGGGAAAAGGTATCCATGCATTGATTTCTGGTCTGGCGCGCATCGGCGTTGCCATGCGGTCGATGCGGGAGTAGTTCAATGGTAGAACCCTAGCCTTCCAAGCTAATGACGCGGGTTCGATTCCCGTCTCCCGCTCCAGATCCTGTTTGTCTGCATCTGGGTGTTGTTTGGTTTTTTTGCCCTTGTGGCTCAGTGGTAGAGCACTCCCTTGGTAAGGGAGAGGTCGCGGGTCCGATTCCCGCCAAGGGCACCAGTTCTGGGTGTGCGACCGGATCGCATGTCTGATGTTTGTTGGTTTTTTTCGGAGTCGAAGAAATGGGAAAAGAGAAATTCACACGAACCAAGCCGCACGTCAACGTTGGCACGATTGGACACGTTGACCACGGCAAGACGACCCTGACGGCGGCGATCACCACGGTGCTGGCAGCCAAGTTCGGCGGCTCGGCCAAGGCCTACGACCAGATCGACGCGGCGCCCGAAGAAAAGGCGCGCGGCATCACCATCAACACCGCGCACGT
>NZ_JAKJEW010000210.1:0-503 GCF_022705245.1 Candidatus Skiveiella danica
ATCCTGTCCGAACCCGGGCAGGAGGGTCTGGCGGAGTTCCTGGCCGGCCAGCAGGTGGAGGTGGTCGCGTCGCTGCCGTGCTATTCGGCCGCCAACGTGGACCGCCAGCGCGGCGACGGCGTGTTCGACAAGAGCATTGCCGCGCTGCGCCAGCTCAATGCGCTGGGCTACGGCCAGCCGGGCAGCGGCCTGGTGCTGAACCTGGTCTACAACCCGCAGGGCCCGTCGCTGCCGCCCGACCAGCAGGCGCTGCAGGCCGACTACAAGCGCGAACTGTTCGAGCACTTCGGCATCGTCTTCAATGAGCTGCTGGCGCTGACCAACATGCCGATTCAACGCTTCGGCTCCACGCTGGTCTCCAAGGGCAGCTTCGACGCCTACATGGACCTGCTCAAGGGAAGCTTTCAGCCGCAGAACCTGGCCGGCGTGATGTGCCGCAGTCTGGTCAGCGTGGACTGGCAGGGCTGGCTGTACGACTGCGACTTCAACCAGCAGCTGGACCT
>NZ_JAKJEW010000211.1:0-502 GCF_022705245.1 Candidatus Skiveiella danica
TGGAAGACCATCGACGACGAGACCAAGCAGGCGAAGGCGCTGATCCGGATCGTCGAGCAGGGCGGCGCGCTGATCGGCCGGATCGAGAAGGTGCTGACCGACAAGGCCGACGCGGTCTGCGACCTGTGTCCCGACGACCGCAAGGGCAAGCCGGTGCAGGGCATGACGATCCTCACCGGCCTGAAGAAGGACGGCGACGAGTGGACCGGGGGCGAGATCCTCGATCCGAACAACGGCAAGCTCTACCGCGCGAAGGCGAAGCTCGCCGACGGCGTGATGGGCGCCCAGATCGCGGCGCACCTCGTCAACGCGCAGGTCGACGTGCTGCTCTACGACCTGCCCGCGAAGGACGGCGACAAGAGCGCGATCGCCCGTCGGGCGATCGAGGGCCTGAAGAAGCTGAACCCCGCGCCGCTCGGCCACGCGGACCTCGCGGCCTTCGTCGTGCCCGCCAACTACGAGGACGACCTCGCGAAGCTCGGCGAGTGCGACCTGGTGATCG
>NZ_JAKJEW010000212.1:0-501 GCF_022705245.1 Candidatus Skiveiella danica
TCGCGCGCCTTGCTGAAGTCCGCCGAGCTGATGCCGTCGAGCTGCGGCAGCACCAGCACGTCGCGGCGCTTGTCGAGCTGGCCGAGACTCGCCTGCACGTTCTGTTCGGTCAGGATGCTGATCATCTGCACCGTGACGCCGAGCAGCGACTGCAGGTCCTCGCGTGGCAGCAGCGGCGTGCCGAGGTTGACGGCGATGATCACGTCGACGCCCATCTGGCGCGCGATGTCGACCGGCAGGTTGCGGGTCAGGCCGCCATCGACATACAGATGATTGTCGATCTCGACCGGCGCGAAGGCGCTCGGCACCGACATCGACGCGCGCATCGCCAGCGCCAGGTCGCCGCGGTCGAACACCTTCATCTGGCCGTTGACGAGATCGGTGGCCACGGCGCGAAACGGCACCGGCAGTGCATCGAAGCGTTCGATGTCCTCGGCGTTGCTGACGAGCTGGCGCAGGAAGATGCCGAGCTTCTGGCCGTTGACCGCACCCTTGGGCAGC
>NZ_JAKJEW010000021.1:0-237 GCF_022705245.1 Candidatus Skiveiella danica
TGCTGGGCTGGCTGCTGGCGCTGGTCATCCTGTTCGAGGAATGGGGCTGGGAGCCGTTGCAGCGCGTGCTGGCACGTATCGGCGCATGGCCCGGCCTGCGCTGGATCGAAGGCGCGATCCGCCGGCTGCCCACTTACGCGGCGCTGGCGCTGTTCGCGCTGCCCACGGTGATGTTGCTGCCGGTGAAGCTGGGCGCGCTGTGGCTGATCGGGCAGGGCCAGGTGGTGGCGGGCGCGG